>NZ_AP038804.1:2100000-2351109 GCF_047159865.1 Arcobacter sp. 15-2 | reverse complement strand
TAGTACAGCTGAAGCTATTACAGATATCTCAGGACGAGGTGTGGGTATGGATGTTGTTAAAACAAATATTACAAAGCTAGGTGGAATTATTAAGTTAGATACCGAAATAGGTGTTGGAACAACTATTACTATTATGTTGCCATTAACTCTAGCTATTCTTGATGGTTTAGACATTGCAGTGGGAGATACTAAATATATTTTACCATTAAGTTCAATTGTTGAGTCATTACAGCCTACATCTGATATGATTAAAAAAATTGGTGATGGAACTCAAGATTTATTAATGTTAAGAGAAGAGTTTATTCCAGTAGTACGACTACATCAGTTATTTGATATTGTTCCTAAGCATACGAAATTAGAAAAAGGTATGCTAATTGTAGTAAAATCTGGAAATATTAAAATTGCAATGTTTATAGATGAGTTTTTACATCAACATCAAGTTGTTGTTAAACCATTGGATAAAAACTTTAGAAGTGTTGAAGGAGTTGGTGCTGCAACTGTTAGGGGTGATGGAAGTATTGGTCTTATTTTGGACATTATGGGTATCATTGAAGTACAAAAAAAGACAGAAAAGTTGAATTTAAATGCAAAAGAATATAATTTAGCAGCTTCATAAATATATGGAAACAACAAAAGATTTACATAATAAAGTAAAATCTATTCTTTATTCTCTTACGGGGATCACTTTAACAGAGAATAAAGATATTATGATTAATAATCGATTGGATAAACTCAAAAGAAATACAAATTATACTGGAACCATTCATGATCTTTTAGATTTGATTGGTGAAGGAAAATATACTACAGAGTTTATCAATACTTTTACAACAAATAAAACTCATTTTTTTAGAGAAGATTTTCATTTTATAGACTTAAAAGAAAGAGTTCTGCCAGAATTTTTAAAAAATAGACAGACTATAAATATGTATTGTTCCGCTGCTTCAACAGGTGAAGAACCTTATTCTATGGCAATTACAGTAAAAGAGGTTGACTCATCATTAAAAGCAAATATTATTGCAACAGATATAGATACAGATGTTTTACAGCATGCAGCAAATGGTATTTATAGGTTTCAAAAAAGTTCTAAAGAGTTTCCTGAATGGGTAAAACCTCAAAAATATTTTAAAAGAAGAATACAAAAAAATTTAGTTGGTGATGAAATATTAATTAAGGCTAATGATGAACTGAAAAATATGATTACTTTTGCTCAAATGAATTTAAATGATTCAGAATATCCTTTTGAAAAAAATAAATTTGATGTAATATTTTGTCGTAATGTACTTATTTATTTTTCAATTGAAGATCAAAATAAAATTTTAAAAAAACTATTTTATAATTTAAAAATAGGTGGAACATTATATATTGGGCATTCTGAAAATCCTCATGATTTAATTAATTATTCTAAAAGGATTGGACAAAATATTTTTATAAAAATTAAGGATATAAATTGATAACTTTAGGGCATAAAGATGGTTCGATTGAAAAAGTTTCAAGCACAAGAATTACTCAGATAGTAAAAGGTATGAAAACACACACTGTTATTGGTGGTGAATTTGCTGTAGTGTCTGATGAAGAAGAGGTCGCTTTTAAGACTTTACTTGGATCTTGTGTTGCTATTATGTTTTATGATAAAAATAAAAAAGTAAAAGGTATGAACCATTTCTTGTTGCCTGCTACAGACAATTCAAATGAAGATATGAAATACGGACTTTATTCTGTTGAAGCGATGTTGAATGAGATGTACAAATTAGGATGTTCTAAACAAAATATGGCTGCAAAGATTTCGGGTGGTGCAGATATTATGAATATCTCCTCTATGTCAAAAAGTATAGGTCATAGAAATGTTGAATTTGCACATACCTTTTGTAAATCAGAAGGTTTTCGAATATTGTCAGATCATTCTAGAGGAAATGATGGTCGAGTAATATTGATGGGAAATCGTTTTGAAACATTTATTAAAAATGTTGATAATAGTAACACTTCAATAGAAGTTGCAAATGAAGAAAAGAGATTACAAACAGAAATTTCTGTTCGTCAACCTGCAACAGCTGAGTATATTAGTGGAACTGGTATTTTTAGTAAAGATGAAGAGAAAGATGAAACAATGGAGATGGAGTTTTTTTAATGTACACAGTATTAGTAATTGATGATTCTCCCTCTATGAGAAAAGTTATAAAAGATATGATTAATAGCTTGGAAGACTTTGAAGTAGTAGATACAGCAGGAGATGCTTTTGAAGCACGAGATAAAATAAAAATGTTAGAACCAGATTTAGTAACTATAGATATAAATATGCCTAAAATGAATGGTGTTGTTTTTTTACGAAATCTTATGCGTTTACATCCTATGCCTGCAATTATAATTTCAGGTGAGAGTGTGAGAGATAGTGATATCTTTGAAGATGGAGCTATCGGTTTTGTTGCAAAACCTGAAATAGGTGAAACAATGAAACATTTTAATGATAAAATTCATGAAACACTTTTAAGTTTGACATTTTTATTGAAAAAATATAGTGCTAAAAAGCCAGTTCCTGTAAAGCCAATTTCTGAACAATTAAAAAAAGTTGATTTATCAGGGGGATTAGTAGAAGCTAAAATACATCCTGATGAAGTTTATGATAGTAGACCTGCTTTACTTCCAGGAGGAAAAATAATTGGTATAGGCTCATCGACAGGTGGAGTTGAATCATTGTTGAAAGTGTTTACAAAACTTCCTTCCGGATTACCTCCTATTGTGATTACACAACATATTCCATATGGATTTTCTAGTTCATTTGCACAAAGGCTAAATGATCATTCAAGTGTGGTTGTATCTGAAGTCAAAGGAGATACTATTTTAGAATCTGGTCATGCATATTTAGCACCTGGCAATATGCATTTAGAGATTACTAAAGAGGGTTCTAACTATATTGGTAAGTTATTAGATATTGTGAAAATAAGTCGTCATAAACCAAGTGTAGATCTTATGTTTAGAAGTTTAAACAATAGTGCAGGCGGTGGTGCAATGGCTATTATGATGACTGGAATGGGTGATGATGGTTCAATAGGGATGCTTGAACTTTTCAAAAATGGAGCATATACGGTTGCTCAAAATGAAGAGAGTTGTATTGTTTTTGGAATGCCAGCACAAGCAATTAAAGCAGGTGCAGTAAAAGAGATTTGTCATTTAGATGAGATTGCAGATTATATTATGAACTATGCAAATAATAAAAAATAATTAAATATGAAAATAAATTATAAGTTATTTACCCTTCCTATTATTGTTTTATTATCTCTTGTATATATCAGTTTTTTATTTTCATCTGAAATAGAAAGATTAAAGAGTAAAATCGATAATATTTATTTTGGTAATTTTATTCCAGTACATAAATTACATATTATAAAAGAAGAGTATAATAAAATAATTTTAGACAATAAACAATATATAAAAAGCAAAAAAATTATTATAAATAATTGGAATTATTACAATAATCAGTATAAATCAGAACAAGAGAGAAAAGTTGTAAAAAAAATTGATAATCAAGTGAAAAAATCTTTTAAGAAAAGAAATACTCAATTTTATCGGTATATTATCAAACAAATTGATCTGTTAATTCAATATGAGGTTGAATCAGCAGAGTTAGAAAGAAAAAATTTTTTAGAACAATATGATAAAATTAATAATTATCTTTTTTATAATCAAATATTTATAATTACATTTATAGTTATATTTATTTTGAGTATTATTCTTGTAACAGTAAAAAATAATAATAAAATGGAGTATTTAGTAGATAAGTATAAATCTGATTCTATTACGGATGGATTGACGGGTCTTTACAATAGAAAATATTTTGATAATATTTTAGATGAAACAATTGCTGTTAGTAAACAAAATAACTGGACAAGTGTTTTTGTTATGATTGATATCGATTTTTTTAAGCAATACAATGATACTTATGGACATGATGCTGGAGATATAGCCTTAAAAAAAGTGTCAAGTATCTTAGATACTTTATTTAATCAAGAATATGATTATGTGTTTAGATTAGGTGGAGAAGAGTTTGGTATCATTGTTTTTGATATTGACATAAAAAAACTAGAGAGTAGAATACAAATTTTACAACAAAGTATTGCTTCTCAAAAAATTCAACATATAGCGAGTAAGACAAATTTCTTAACTCTCTCAATGGGTGTAGTTGCTATTGATCAAAATACATACAATTTGACAAGATCAACTATTTATAAATTGGCTGATAAAAAACTATATCAGTCTAAAGAACACGGAAGGGATCAATACACAATATGACATTTTTATTTGATAAAAACAATCATTTTAATTTAGCTAATATCGTTACTTTTTTTAATATTACAGCAGGGGTTATGGCAATCTATTTTTTAACTCATCAAGAGTTTTTTGGAGCAGCACTTTTTGCATGGATGGCAGGTGCTTTTGACATTATAGACGGAAAAATTGCTAGAAAATATAATTTATCTACAGAGTTTGGTGTTCAGCTAGATTCATTTGGGGATTTTCTTTCGTTTGTTATTGTTCCTGTTATGTTTATTTATTTTGGAATAATAGATGGAAAAGAGTTGGATGTATTAAATACACCATTTGTTTTATTTACATTTATTTACTATATAATTTCAGGTTTGCGTAGACTGATACAGTTTAATATTAATGCTGATGCTGGTGAAGTTGAAAAATATTTTGTTGGTGTTCCAACGCCATTGGGTGCAATTTTATTATGGACAATATATCTAGGTTGGGTATATGAACTAATACAAAATGAAAATATTGTTTTAGGTTTAGTTATTGTTGTTGGATACTTACTCAATTCAAAAGTTAAAATAAGACATCCATAAAAATATAATTATTGGCTTTAGAAAATTTAATTAAGCCAATAATTTTTCAGAATGAAATGGAAATCCATTTGCCTGTGATGTAACGATTTCCCCTTCAAATCTATTGAGTGAACTAGCATCAAATTGAATACTTTCTTTTCCAAAATCTATACTCTTAAATTCTACTTTTGTTTCAGTTTTTTGATTTTGTATAGCGTTTTTTGTATCTTGAATTAATAGTTGTTTCTCATCTTGAATATTTGATTGTAGTTGATTCAAAATTTTATTTTGTTGTTTTACTGCGTCTAAAATCTCTTGTGGACTTAATGGTTTTGAACCTAAAACACCATCAAAAAATATCCCTTCTAAATCAGAGCCTTCAGTATTTTTTGAAATTGTATTATAATTGTCAATCAAGTTTTTAATTTGAGGTTGCTTATCATCCAATTTTGTTATTTGTGATTGATTTGCAAAATTTATAATTTCCACAATCTTGGTCGTAATCTCTAATTGATTTGAGATTGATGATTCTACTTTTTGATATTGTGCAATTTTATTTATATTTGAAGAGATATTATTAAGAAAATCTGTATTAGGTAAGTTATCTATAGTGTTTTGATCACTTTTTTCATTAGAAGCGATATTTGCTATATTGGTAACTTTTTGATTATCACTAACCACTTTAGAACTGGTATTAAATATATTAATATTGTTTAAATGTGAAGTATTTAGTTCCATAATAATTTCTCCTTTTATTATTTGTATTATAATTATACATCAATTAACACTATTCTTTTCTTAAAATTACTTTAAAGGTTAAAATATTTTTAGAATATTAATCAAATTGTAACATTTAGTTAGTCAAATAAACTCATAAATTTTTAATGCTTTTTTTGGTAAAATCACCTTATTTTAAAGAAAGAGTATAATTTATGGAAAATGAAAAATTACAAGAGCAGTTAACAGGCTCACAAATAGTTATTGAAGCATTAAAAAAAGAAAATACTGAAGTTGTATTTGGTTATCCTGGTGGTGCTATTATGAATGTATATGATGAAATTTATAAACAAAACCATTTTCAACATATATTAACAAAACATGAACAAGCAGCAATACATGCAGCTGATGCATATGCTAGAAGTAGTGGTAAAGTAGGGGTTGCTATTGTTACAAGTGGACCTGGATTTACAAATGCTGTAACAGGTATCGCAACTGCATATACTGATAGTATCCCTATGGTTATTATAAGTGGGCAAGTACCAACTTCATTGATAGGGACTGATGCTTTTCAAGAGATTGATGCTGTTGGTATTAGTCGTTCTTGTACTAAACATAACTTCTTGGTAAATGATGTTAAAAATTTAACAAGAGTCTTAAAAATTGCATTTCATATTGCTAGAACAGGAAGACCAGGTCCTGTACATATTGATTTACCAAAAGATGTTAGTGCAGAGTTAGCAAATTTTAATTATGAACAAGAGTTTGAACTTCCTACATATAAACCAACAACAAAAGGTAATGTACGACAAATAAAAGCGGCTTTACAAAAAATTAGTGAGTCTAAAAGACCTTTACTTTATGTTGGTGGTGGAGCTGTACTATCTAACTGTTATGAAGATATTAGAACATTTGCACATCAAGCGAATATACCTGTAGTTGAAACACTTATGGCAAGAGGTATTATGAGAAGTGATGATGAACTATTATTTGGTATGTTAGGTATGCATGGTGAATATGCTGCAAATATGGCAATGAGTGAAGCAGATATGATTATTTCTCTTGGAGCTAGATTTGATGATAGAGTAACAGGAAGACTTGATGTTTTTGCAAAAAAAGCACAAGTTGTTCATGTAGATATTGATCCTGCAAGTATTGCAAAAATAGTGAAACCAAACTATCCAATTGTTGGTGACTTATCTATTGTTATGAAACAAATTTTAGAACATTCACAATCATTTGAGTTCAATGATTATTCTCAATGGATTAAAACACTTAAAGGATATCAATCGGAACATCCACTTTCTTATAATGAAGATGGAGATAGACTAAAACCACAATGGGTTATTCAAAGAACAGGTGAATTACTTGGAGATAAAGCTTTAATATCTACAGATGTTGGGCAACATCAAATGTGGACAGCACAATTTTATCCATTTAATTATCCTAGACAATGGATGACAAGTGGTGGATTGGGTACAATGGGAGTAGGGCTTCCTTATGCTATGGGAGCAAAAAGAGCAAATCCAGATAAAATTTCTGTTAACTTCACAGGTGATGGATCTATTATGATGAATATACAAGAGGTTATTACTTGTACTCAATATGACTTACCTCATATTAATATTATTTTAAATAATAATTACTTAGGTATGGTAAGACAATGGCAAACGCGATTTTATGAAGATAGATTAGCCGAAACTACTCTTGATATACAAGCAGACTTTACTATGCTAGCAATGTCAATGGGAGGAGTTGGTTATAAAGTTCATACAAAAGAGGAGTTTGATGCTGCATTACAAGATGCAGTTGATTCAAACAAAGTTGCTTTTATTGAAGTTATAATTGATAGAAGAGAAGAAGTTTTACCAATGGTACCAAATGGACATGCTTTAGATGAGATGCTTTTATTAGAAAAAAAAGGGGATAACTAATGAATAATTTTAATCATTTTTATGATAGTGAAGAGAGAAGAGAAGTTTTATCTATAATTGTAGTAAACAGAGATTCTGTTCTTAGTAGAATTGTTGATTTATTCTCAGCGCGTGGTTACAATATTGATAGTTTAACAGTTGCTCCGATACCTAATTCTGAATATTCAAGAATCACAGTAATAACAGTTGGAATTGCAAGAACTATTGATCAAATCGTTAAGCAGTTAAATAAATTAGTTCCAGTTTTAAAAGTTACAGAACATAGAGATGTAATAGAAAAAGATACTGTACTAATTAAAATACCATTAGATCAAAGTTTAAGTGATATAGATGTTTTAGCAAGAGCATATAATGGTGCAATACAAAATGTTACAGATGATGCTATAGTGATTTCTGCTACAGACGATCCTGCTAGAATTTTAAACTTTATTAAAGTTATTGAAAAATATAATCCAATTGAAATTGTAAGAAGTGGCGTTGTTGCTATGGAAAGATAAAGAAAGTATGAATTTAAAAAAAATTTTAGATAATTTAAACATTAGTATCAATAACAATTGTGATATTGATATTAGTGGATTAAATACTTTACAAGATGCAAATCAAAATGAAATCTCATTTTTAGAAAATAAGAAATATGTTTCCCAATTGGAGTCTTCAAAAGCTGCTGCAATTTTTGTTACAAAAGAGTTTGAATCAAAAGTACCAAATAAGTGTGTAGCTTTAGTAGTTGACGAACCGTATGTAGCTTTGGCAAAAGCTAGTAAATTTTTTGCACCTAATCTTATAGAAGATACAGGGTTAAAACCAAAAATAGGTTTAAATTGTACAATTATGCCAACAGCACATTTGGAGTTCAACACTAGTATTGGTGATAATAGTGTTATTATGAACGGTTCATCTATTGGTCACAATGTAAAAATAGGTAAAAATTGTATAATCTATCCCAATGTAACAATTTATAGAGATTGTGAAATAGGGGATGACTGTATTATCCATGCTGGAACAGTAATTGGAAGTGATGGTTTTGGTTTTGCAACTACACAACTTGGCGAGCATATTAAAATTTACCAAAATGGAAATGTGATAATTGGTAATAATGTTGAGATCGGAGCAAATTGTACTATAGATAGAGCTGCATTTTCTAGTACTATTATAAAAGATATGGTTCGTATAGATAATTTGGTTCATATTGCACATAATTGTATTGTAGGAAAAGGAAGTATTCTTGTGACACAAACAGGATTATCAGGTTCTACAATTTTAGGTGAATATGTTGTAATGGCAGGGCAAAGTGGTACAACAGGGCATTTAGAAATTGCTCCATTTACTACAATATCAGCTCGTGGTGTTGTTTCAAAGTCTATTACAGAACCAAAAAAACAATGGGGTGGTTTCCCTTTAATGGAACACAGGTCTTGGCTCAAATTGCAAGGTAAAATTGCAAAACTTCTTAAAGGATAAATCATAGTTTTCAAAATAGCCTCAATAATTACGGCATTTATTTTAATTTTTTTATCAATTTCTATTTTTATCTCTGATGTAAATGTAGTAGGTAAAATAGGTTCTATGGTATCTGCTTATTCTAAAGAGTATTTGGGATATATTGCATATGGGTACCTTTTGTTTTTTTTATATGTTTTGTATAAATTTAATTTTTATGTAGTTCAGTATATTACGATTAAAGTTTGTTCAGTAATTTTGTTATTTATTTCCCTTATTCTTTTTCAGTCGTTGATTGTAGAAGGGGAATTATCTGGAAAAATTGGTGATATTTTAGTGAGTGAACTTTCTCCATTTGTAGGATTGGCAGGGTTATGGATATTTGTGATTATAGGGTTTATTTTATCTTTTGTTTTACTCGTTGAAACAGATGAACTATTTAGTCCTAATACAAATGAGATAAAAGAAAAACTGCAAAATTTTTTTAAATTTACATATCCTAAAAATAAAATAAAAAGTTTACCTCCTAAACTTAATCGAAGTCATGAACAAAAAGTAATGGTAAAAGAAGTAGGGGATACAGCAGAAATCTATATTGAAGAGGAGATACAACATCCAGTATTTTCTAAAATTCAAGAACAGTCTATACCTTCTGAAAAAGATATTAACAATTCTTATGAAGAGGAAGTTGTAGAATCATTTCCTGAAACAGTTCCTAACAAAAGTAGTGAAGTTTTTGAAAAAACAGAAAGTATCATCAAAGAAGACAAAAAAGAAGAAGCAACTTTTGTTACAATTCATGAAGAGAAAAAACACTCAGTATTGGTAAATGAGTTAGAAGAAAATAAAAAGATCTTAGCAGATATAGAAGTAGGTGATATTGAAAAACCAAAAGATTTTCAACTTCCATCAACTACTATCTTTCAAGCAGCACCAAAAGAATCCAAACAAAAAGTAAATGAAGCAGTAATAGATCAAAAGATAAAAGATCTTTTAGAAAAATTAAAAATGTTTAAAATTGATGGTGATGTTGTGCGAACATATACAGGACCTATTGTTACAACATTTGAGTTTAAACCAGCTCCAAATGTAAAAGTCTCTAAAATTTTAAATCTTCAAGATGATTTAGCGATGGCATTAAAGGCACAAACAATAAGAATCCAAGCTCCAATTCCAGGAAAAGATGTTGTTGGAATAGAAGTTCCAAATGAAGAGTCTCAAACTATATATATGAGAGAAGTACTTGAAAGTGAATTATTTACAAAAGCTTCTTCCCCTTTAACAATGATTTTAGGAAAAGATATTGTAGGAAATCCATTTATTACAGATCTTAAGAAATTGCCTCACTTATTAATAGCAGGAACAACAGGAAGTGGAAAATCGGTAGGATTAAATGCGATGATTCTTTCGTTGTTATATAAAAATTCACCAGATACTTTAAAACTTATTATGATAGACCCTAAAATGATTGAGTTTTCTATCTTCAATGATATCCCACATCTTTTAACACCTGTGATTACAAAACCTATGGAGGCTATAAATGCTTTAGCTAACATGGTTGTGGAGATGGAAAGAAGATATGTTTTAATGGCTGATTCAAGAACTAAAAATATAGAAAATTTTAATGAAAAAGCAAAAACTACACATTATGAACCATTTCCTTACATAGTTATTGTGATTGACGAGTTGGCAGATTTGATGATGACAAGTGGAAAAGAGGTAGAGATATCAATTGCAAGAATTGCACAAAAAGCTCGAGCTTGTGGGATTCATCTTATTGTAGCAACGCAACGACCATCTGTAGATGTTGTGACAGGACTTATAAAAGCTAATTTACCAAGTAGAATCTCTTATAAAGTTGGTCAAAAAGTTGATAGTAAAATTATTTTAGATTCTATGGGTGCAGAATCTCTTCTTGGACGAGGGGATATGTTGTTTACACCGCCTGGTGTAAGTGGTTTGATAAGACTTCATGCACCATGGAGTGATGAAAAAGAGATTGAAGAAGTTGCAGAATTTTTAAAAGATCAAAGAGAAGCGAACTACGATGTAACTATTTTAAAAGAACAATCAGAAGATGGTTTTGCAAATAGTGGTGAAGCAGGTGATATTGGTGAATTAGATGATTTATACGAACAAGCTAAAATGGTTGTTGTTCAAGATAAAAAAAGTTCAATCAGTTATTTACAAAGAAGATTAAAAATTGGTTACAATAGATCGGCAACTATAATTGAACAACTTGAAAAATCAGGAGTATTATCTGCACCAAATGCAAAAGGTAGTAGAGAGATATTAGTTTAAGAGGTCTTATAACGACCTCCTAAATAAAACATTTAATTTTGTATTGGAAACTTGAATTTCCAAACTATTATATAAACTATGCTATACTACCCTAAAAATTACAATGATTATATATAGGAGAAAATACATTATGAGATACCCTTTAGACTTTGAGAATAGTTTTGAAAAAACATTTTTATTTTGGTTATGTAGATTTGTAAGAAATAAGATTACAAATTTATCTAACAGACAAGTCTCAGACAAAGACAGACTTGCTCAAATTATTCAAGAACTAGTTGTAGGTTTTGAATCAATTGAGTCATTGAAAAAAACTATGAAAGAGGTTAGAAATATTGGAATAAATAGTATTCATGTATATTATTTACCATTGGAGAAATTATTTTATTTTATGAAAGATTTTGGTGCTTCTTCTATGAAAGAGATAGATGAAGAGATTTTGAGTGATTTTTTAGCTAGCCAAACAGCAAGTTTATCAGATGCAACAAAAAAGAATTATCGTATTGCCCTACTTGGATTTTTTGGATACATTGATAAACAAAATGAAGAGGAAAATGGTACTGCATATAGATATGGAATCGAGCTTAAAAACTGGGGTGGTCTAGCAGGAAAAAGTGGTACGAAACTGCCCTCTTTTTTAAATAAAGATGAAGTGGCAAAATTTATAAAAGCAATTGCTGATTATCCTTTTAAAAACAAAAATATCGGTGCAAGAAATCGTTTGATTATTAAAACTATTTTGTACACAGGTATTCGAGTTGGTGAAGCAATTACTATTCATAAAAAAGATTTTATCAAAGATGGTGAAGCATATATTATTCAGGTTCGTGGAAAAGGAAATAAACCTCGTGTTGTAATGATAAAGGAAAAAATCATAAAAGAGGATTTGTCAGATTGGTTAGATATTTGTAACTGTGAAGAAAATCTTTTATTTTGCAATCAAAAAGGAACAAAATTAACACAATCATATATAAGTAGATTGGTTGAGCAAATTTTACTAAGTGTTGGATTGAGAAAAGAAAAAAATGGGGCACATATGTTACGACATACTTTTGCTACCCTACTTTATCAAAATAGTCATGATTTGATTTTAGTACAAGAATCTTTGGGACATTCAGATATAAATACTTCAAGAATTTATACTCATTTTGATAAGAGTCAGTTAAGTAGAACAACAGATATATTTTAAAATATTAAATTAAGAAAAAAATGATACTTACCATAAGGATTCAGTATTGTAAGTATCGTCTTTTTCGAAAAATTCCAAATAGATGGAATCTTCATAGTCAAGATATAATGAATACTGATCTAAAGAGATAGTTTGTTGTATATTTGCTTTATTTATATATACAGATTCATTTGTAGATGAATCTACTAAATCATTTAGATGGTATTCAACCATTGATGGTGCAATAAGTTGAATTTGACTTTCTAACTCATCAAAATAAGAAACTCTAAAAATATTAAAGAGTGATGTTGTATCTAGTTGAATAATCAATTAGTTACTAAATCCATTAAGTAATGATTGCATTCTTCCTAAATCAATCTCTTTATTTTCATCTTGATTATTATAAGAGTTATTTTCTTCCTCTTTCTCTTCTTCTTTTTCTTCTATTTCTGGTTCAGGTTTCTCTTCCTCTTTTTTAGGTTCTTCCTCTAAAATAGTTGGACCTAAAATAGTTTCAATTCTTCCTAACATCGTATCCATCTCTGAAGATGTGTGTTTTGTTGTGTCATTTAAAGCACAAAGTCTACTATCAAGTCCTCTATTTCTAAGCTCCAGATCATCAATCTCTTCTTTTAAAGTAGTGTTTTCTTCTTTTAAGTTTTTTGCTTCTTCCTGTAAAGTTTCATAAGCATCTAAAAGCTGATTAAGTGCTTTACTTAATTGTTGTACAGTACCATTTTCGTTCATTTTAAATCCTTGTTATATATTAATAGAATATTATCAAAACTTAACTGATAATTCCATCAATCTTAAGTAAAGATTTTATATCTGGTTCTTTACCCGCAAACTTCATATATAGTGTGTTCATATCAGCACTTCCACCCTGCCCTAAAATAATATCTTTATATCTAGTAGCTAGTTCTTTATTTGAAATTCCATTTTCGATAAATAGATAAAATGCATCTGCACTTAAAACTTCTGCCCATTTATAACTATAATATCCAGCAGCATATCCACCTGCAAAAATGTGAGAAAATCCATTTTGAAATTTATTGTAAATTGGTGGTTTTATCACTGATATTTCATCTCTGATATTATCTAGCACCTTTTGAACTTGTTCTTCATTGTAAAGTTTTTGATGAATTTTGAAGTCAAATAGTGCAAACTCTAGTTGTCTAATAGTAGATAGTGAAGACTGGAAGTTTTTAGCTTTTATAAGTTTATCTATAGCATCATCATCTAAAATAGCACCTGTTTCATAGTGTTTTGCAAACAGTTTTAAAATATCTTTATCGTAAGCAAAATACTCTAGAAATTGTGATGGAAATTCTACAGTATCCCAAGCAACACCATTGATCCCACTAACAAGCGGTTCTTTTACAGTACTTAACATATGATGAAGAGCATGACCCATCTCATGAAATAATGTTACCACATCACTATGTCTTAAAAGTGATGGAGTATTATCTGTAGAAACTGGGAAATTACATACTATATATGCAGTTGCTAGTGTTTCTTTACCATCGATGATACCATGAGTGTGCCAATTATTCATCCAAGCTCCACCTCTTTTATCATCTCTAGCTTCTAAATCAATATATAATCTTGATATTGTTTTGTTTGTGTGCGAGTCACTTAATTCATAAACTACAGCTTTTTCATCCCAAGCAGGAGTATCTACTTTTGTAAATTTTATATTAAATATAGTATTTAAAAAATCAAATAAACCATTTAATACACTGTTTTTTTCAAAGTATGGTCTATAGTACTCTTCATCAATATCATACTTTTCCTCTTTTAGTTTTTGGCTGTAGTAACCTAAATCATAACTTTGAATATCTTGACAACCATCTTTTGAGCTAAATTCTTTAAGTTCTTCTACCTCTTCTTTTGCTTTATCTTGAGAATATTTTCCTAGTTCAGATAAGAAGTTTAATACATCATCTTCAGATTTTGCCATTTTTGTAGCAAGTGAAAGCTGTGCATAGTTTTCAAATCCAAGAAGTTTAGCTTCTTTTTGTTTTAGCTCTAAAATTTGCTCAATTAGTTTTCCATTTTGAGGAGCTCTTGTGCAGTATGCTTTATATATCTCTTCTCTTTTTTCTCTGTTTGAACCATAAGTTATATATGCAATATATGATGGCATTTGTAGTGTAAATTTATATTTTGTTTTTCCATCTTTTTCATCAGTAAATGTTGCTATTTCTAAATCACTTTGAGGTATCTCTTTTACATCTTCATAATTATCTAAAATCATCTCCCAGTCATTTGTCGCATCTAAAAGATTTTGAGAGAACTCTTTTCCTAGTTCACTTAACTTTAAATTTAAATCTTCTAAAGTTTTTTTGTCTTCATCATTTAGACCACAACCACCTAGTTTGAAGTCTCTTATTTCATTTTCTAAAACTTTTTGTTGTTCTAGTGTTAAAGAACTATTATACTTAGACTGTATATCTTTTATAGCACTATAAACATCTTCATTTGATGCTAACTGTGAACTATAAATAGAGATTAAAGGTAAACACTCATTATATACTTTTTGTGTAGTTTCGCTATTTTTTACACTGTCTATATGAAAAATAGGAGTACAAAACTGCTCTAGTTCTTCACCCATTTGTGTTAATGGATGTACGAAATTTTCGTATGTTTTTTCTTCTATTTTTAGTAAATCTTCTAATTGTTGTTTATTTTTTTCTATTAGTTGTTCTAATGTTTTTGCACTATTTTCAAAATCTTTTAAATCAAATTCTTTAAACATTTTTTGCCTTTGGAAATATTTTTTGTTAGTATACTGAAAGTATCTTTTATCTGAATAAATAGAGAAAGTTAGGGTGTTTATTGGAGAATTTTGATGGAAGATTTAAAACAACATTTGAAGTGAACTAATAAATTTCCCTTAGGGTAATTTATTACTCCTTAATATGCATTTTTACTAGATGCTTCATAAAAGAAGAAGTCATTTCAAATGTAAACTCAACTTCTTCTTCGATAACTGCATCATTATGCTTTACAAAAGAATTTTGATATTTAGAATAGTAATCAACTAGTGTACGAAACATATTTGAAAACTCTTTTGAGCCTCCATTTGTACTAATAAATGCACCAATTTGTGGTATTTGATTTTCTAAAGATTTTCCATTATTGAAAATAGACTTTAAAAGCATTTCCAATGAAAGTCTTAAATCATCTAGTAAATTTCTTTCAAATATGTTGTTATTAAACTTCACTAAAGCTGTCTCATAAAGTTTTAGACTATCTGGGTGTCTTTCTAACCAGTGCTTAGCTTCTTCAACTAAAGTTTCATTTAAAGTTTCTGAACTTACTGAACCAAATTGTTCGCTATATCTTGCTATTAACTGAATTTTTAGATTATTAATTGAATCATGGATAGGTTGTGGTAACTTTGAGTGTTCGCAAAGCTCTTTAATAATTTTGTATTGTTCTTTTGGTTCAAAGCATTTTAAGTTTTCAAGTAAAGCAGTTCTTTTATTCGGTGCTTCAAATGGATAAGTGTCATATGGAATGTTTGTATCAGAATCAACGGCGTAAGCAGTAAACACTTTAGTAATATTGTTTCCAGATAATCCGTTGGTTGTATCACCCAATATATCTGATGCATGTGTTAAAAACATACTTGGTATTTTGTTCATTAAATTCTCCTAATGGGTTAACTATTTATTAGTATACAGTTTATATAAAACATCCTTAAAAATGTTATTTTATTTATTCTCTATTAAATTATTTAGGTTTTGTTAAATGTAGTGTGAGAAGATTACTCTTGGACGAGATGACCAAGAGGAAGATGTATTAAAGCTGTTTATCTAGATAGTATCCAGTATAACTTT
This sequence comes from Arcobacter sp. 15-2, assembly GCF_047159865.1. GTDB lineage: Bacteria > Campylobacterota > Campylobacteria > Campylobacterales > Arcobacteraceae > JAIOSF01. The sequence goes on along the minus strand of NZ_AP038804.1, from coordinate 2,334,884 downwards.
TTGTTTCTTTATGCGTAGAAGCAATCTCTTCTGGTGTACCTTCTGCGATGATCTGTCCACCTTTTGCTCCACCTTCATAACCCATATCTATAACATAGTCAGCATTTCGTACTACATCAAGATTATGTTCGATAACTATCACACTATTTCCTAAATCTACAAGGTGATGTAACACTTGTGTAAGTCTATCTACATCTGCAAAGTGAAGACCAGTTGTAGGCTCATCTAATACATACAGAGTATTTCCTGTATCTCTTTTGCTTAACTCTTTACTTAGTTTGATTCTTTGGGCTTCTCCACCACTTAATGTAACGGCATTTTGTCCTAGAGTAATGTACCCTAATCCTACATCTAAAAGTGTTTTTAGTTTTGCGTGAAGTTTTGGAACTTTTACAAAAAATTCAAAAGCTTCATCTACTGCCATATTTAAAATATCTGCTATTGATTTTCCTTTGTAGAGTATCTCTAGTGTCTGAGGGTTGTATCTAGCTCCATTACAATCTTCACATTTCACCATAATATCTGGTAAGAAGTGCATCTCTATTTTGATTTCACCCTCACCTTGACATTTTTCACATCGTCCACCTTTTACATTGAAACTATATCGCCCTATTGCATAGCCTCTTAGTTTAGACTCTTTTGTTTCGGCAAATAGTTTTCTAAGGTCGTCCATAAGTCCAGTGTAAGTTGCAGGATTTGATCGTGGAGTTCTTCCTATTGGGCTTTGGTCAAGGTAGATAACTTTATCAAGACTATCTAATCCATCGATACTTACACCATCGATTTTTGTTACTTTTCTTGCATGATTTAAAAGTTCTTTTGCTACGGGTAAAAGGGTATGTAAAATCAATGAAGATTTTCCACTTCCACTTACTCCTGTAATCGCACAAAGATTTTTTAATGGAATTTTTACATCAAGATTTTTGATATTATTTAGGTTCACATTTTTGATCTCAATAAACTCTTCTTGTGGTCTTCTCTTGTAGTATTTAATCTCTTTTTTTCCATTTAAATATTGTGCAGTTAGTGTATCGCTCTTAAGGAGCTTTTTCATATCTCCATGAAATACAACTTCTCCACCATATTTACCTGCATTTGGTCCTATATCTACGATATAATCAGCTGCTTCCATAGTCTCTTGGTCATGTTCTACTACGATAACAGTATTCCCTTTTTGTTGTAATGCTTTAAGGGTCTTTATCAGTTTAGCAGTATCGCGTTCGTGTAGTCCAATACTAGGCTCATCTAGTACATACATAACCCCTGTTAAACCACTACCAATTTGGGAAGCGACTCTGATCCTTTGAGCCTCTCCACCTGAAATAGTTCGTGCATCTCGACCTAGAGTTATGTACCCTAATCCAACATCAAAAAGAAAAAATATTCTATCTCTTACCTCTTTTAAAATAGGTGATGCTATCATTTTTTCTTGTTCATTGAAGTACTCAAAATTTTTCTCATCTTGGAAAAATGCATGTGATTTTTCTATAGGCATATCTAAGATATTTGCTATACCTGAATTTGCTACTTTTACAGCTAATGATGGAGCTTTTAGTCTATGCCCTCCACAAGAGTCACACACTTTTTCTGTCATGTATGCATCCATCTCTTTTTCATCTTTTACCATATCGTATGCTATTTTTACGACACCTTCCCATTTTCTTGTAAGTTTATGTCGTTTCCAAGTAAATACAGCATCTTCAACTCCACCATTAAGAACCTTACCTCTTTCATGTGGTTCTAGTTCTCCAAAAGGTGTATTGATATCGATATCGGCTGCTTCACAGTATGCCTGAAGCATTTTGAAGTAATATCCTTTATTAAATCCATAGATAACTTTAATAGCACCATCTGCGATACTAATATCATTGTTTATAACTTTTTTCATATCAAGAGTAAACCTGATACCTAATCCATCACAGCTAGTACAAGCACCTTTTGGCGAGTTAAATGAAAAACTTAACGGTTCTAGTGGTTCAAAAGATATTTTACAATCAAAACATGCCATATGCTCTGAGTAGTGTATATGTTGTTCTGTTCCTACTTCTTCATGGTTTAAAATATCTACTTCAAGTTCTCCAAAAGCTTCTTTTAAACCTTTTTCAACATCTTGAGCGATTCTTTCTTTGTTTTCTTCTTTTACAACAACTCTATCGATTACGACTTTAATAGTATGCATTTGAGATTTACCAAGTTCTATCTCATCATCTAAACGAACCATAACTCCATCAACCATAGCACGAACATAACCTTTTGCCCGTAAGCTTTCAAATAGGTCTGCAAATGTACCTTTTTTTCTATTTACTAGTGGCGCTAAGATTACGATTTTTGAGTTTTCTGGTAGTTTTAAAACTTGATCGATAACATCACTACTGCTCATTTGTGAAATAGGTTCACCACATTTATGACAGTGTTGTTTTCCTACTCTTGAGTAAAGAAGTCTTAAGTAGTCATATATTTCAGTAATAGTCCCTACTGTAGACCGTGGATTTTTAGAAGTTGTTTTTTGGTCTATTGCAATAGCTGGAGTTAATCCCTCTATTCTTTCAACATCTGGTTTTCCAACTTTTCCTAAAAATTGTCTAGCATAAGCACTCAAAGATTCGATGTACCTTCTTTGCCCTTCTGCATAAAGTGTATCAAATGCTAGTGTTGATTTACCACTACCACTGAGTCCTGTAAAAACTATGAGTTTATTTTTTGGTATCTCTAGGTCTATATTTTTTAAATTGTTTTGATTTGCTTTAAATATCTTTATAGTATCGGTCATAAGTAATATTGCCTTTTTTTAATTAAGACAATATTGTACTATAAAGTTATTTGTTATTTGATGAGTTTGTGTCTTTACTTATAGTAGTTTTGGTATATTTAATATATTCTTTTGGTTGAATGAGTAAGATAGTACCATAAAGAAGAAAAAGTATTCCAATAACTATACCAATTTTAGAAAGAACTTGTTTTTTAAATTTTAAATTTGAGAGTAATAGAATGAGAACTAATCCTATTACTAAAAGTGCAATTGCTATTTTCATTTAACCACTCTTTTAATGTGTTAAAAGGGAGATATTTCTACCTTGTACTGCATTTGCTTGGCTTTGCATCATAAGACCAATTTGACTCAGTAAATTGGTTTTACTAAAACTACTAACTTCTTTACTATAATCAATATCCATAATAGTAGATTGAGAAGTTGCAATCTCTTTTTCAGTACTAATAGAGTTTCTTGCACTAGATTCCATAGCATTTGCAGCACTTCCAAAATCACTTTGATAAGTATTCATTTGATCTATATTTTGATTTACAGTATTTAAAATATTTGTTAAAGTATTTGGATTTGTTGCAAAATCTGTCATTGATGATTTTAAAGAATCTGAGATACTTAATGTATCAGCCTTTTCCATTGCAATAGTTGAGTCTTTATCGACTATAGATATATCATCATTTGTAGAGCCATCTGTTTTTAGTAAAGTATTACCGTTGTAAGTAGTACTATTTGCAATATTTTCAAATTGTTCAATATATTTATTAATCTGTTGCCCAATTATCTCTTTATCGTCTTGATTCATTGTGCCATTCATAGCTTTTAATGTTTCAGTTTTTATATTTTCAAGGAGTTCTTTTTGATTTGATAAACCAGATTGTGCAATATTACTCATAGCAATACCATTGTTCATATTTTCAACAGCTTGAGAAAGTGAACTCTTCTCTACACCTAATTCTGTACCAATCGTTAACCCTGATGGATCATCACTAGCTTGATTAATAGCAAGAGCGCTACCGACTTTTTCTAATGATGTTTGACTTAAGCCACTGATATTATATGCATTTACATAAGATGAATCAATATTCATAACATCCCCTTATTAGTTTATTTGTATAACTATTATAGGTATATTCTGTTTAAAGTAGAATTAAATTTAGTTATTACCTAGCCTTATTATATCAGTGTGTTACTATTTTCATCGCTAGTTACTTTTAAAGGGTTGTAAAGGCAATGTTAAAATTCTTTGTAGAAAGTTTGTAACTCCTTGTGTTCCCTCTTTTACTGTATGTGTTTCTAGTTCAGGGTTATCTAAAGTACCAGATATATCAACAGTTGTATGAATTTCACCATTATCACCTAAAAAGAGATATCCTAAAACAGGAATATAATTGATTGTATTGGTAAAATCTTTAAGAAAAGATATATCTACATTTGCTTGTATCTCTCGTGTTTTAAAATTTACATGCGAATTAATAATAAAATTAGACATTGTTCCATTTGTAAATAGATCAAATATATCAAGTTGCCTTAATGGCAGACTATAGTGAAAACTTCCTGAACCATTTTCTAAATAGTATCCATTTGTATCAAAACCTGTTTCTGTCATTCTATACAGTGTAGGAAGAGCTAAAAGTGGATTGATAATTGCAGGTGTAGTATTTACAAAAGTTGTTAAACTATTTATGATTGTTACATTTTTAATTGTAGTTTTATGTAGGTCAATGTCACCCATTAAAAAATTTATATCTTCTCCATATATATTAAGATTGAGATAGCCTCCTTTTAAGAACTCTTTATTCAAAAAAGTGTTTACATACTTATCTGTTGCATTTATGGCATGTGCTTCAATCATACCATTTTGTATTGTTGCTATAACTCTTGTATCATCTTTTATCATTTTAAATTTCAAATCATTTTTATCTGTTTGGAGGTGTAAATTTTCAAAGTCAAGTGTGTATGAATTGTAGTTTAAAATACTATTATTGTACGATACTTCTAGTTTAGGAAAAACTGGCATTTCAAACTTTTCTTTTGTATTTAAAAATGATTGAAAATAACTATTATTGATGTCAAGGTTTATATTATTTATAGCAATTATAGTATCGTTTAGATCTGTAGAGTGTACCTCAATAGTACCCTTTTTTTTGGAATCATGATCGACAAATGTGAAAGCATCGATTAACCTATTTGGGTTATTTATTTTTAGAGTGTGTCTGTTGTTTTGTTTATCTTTAAAATAATAAAGTTCTAATTCTGGAACGATTATTGATGTGTTTTGTTCAAAATTCATATCATAAGAGATATTTTTGTGACTAACATCTAACAGATCATCATATTTTAAGCTGTTTATTTTTACAATTCCCAAAGAGGTATTTGAATCAAAATCTGTCTTATTTGTAAATTTTAAATCTATAGAATCAGTTTCATTGGTATCAGTAATATTACCTTTAAGACTCATATTTAAGTCTTCAAAATTAGCATTTAAACTATTTAATTTTAAGTCAATATCATCATATTTTAGATTCATAGCTTCTGTGAATATATTGGTAGTGATTTTTTCATCAAAAAGTACACTGTAGCCAATTTGAGAATTTGTAAAATTTATATCTTTATATTTGTAATTATTAAGATAAAAATCTCCTTTGAGAATATTTTCATTGATATCATAATGTAAAAGAAGATTTGTTACATCAAATTTGTGTCCATATGATTCTATGATAGTATCTTTACTTTTTACATCGGTTTCTATAAAAAATTTACCTTGAGAAAATGGAATAGAAATATTGGTTGAGAGTTGATTTTTTCCACTATGTTGTATAATCGGTATATCTATACCATATCGCAATAATATATTTTTGAGAGAATCATTAAACAAGCTAGTTGTTTTGAGGTATAGCTTTAGCGTATTTGTATTTAAAAGATAACTTACTTCACTATTTGTCATATCTACAGTATCGTAAAATGGTTTTTCAAAAGTTAAATCTATTTGATTGTTCTCAAATGTAACAAAAACTTTTTTTGCAAAAACTTTTTTAACTTTTTTATCAAATTGTAATTGCAGGTTTTCAACAATAGTTGAAGATCTGTTTTCTAAATCAATAGTATCTAAATCTAAAAATACAGTTCCTTGAACTTCTAAATCAGTACCTATTAATTCAAAATGTTTAACATCAATTGTAAAAATATTGTTTAAATAATTAAGAGTGAAATCTGCTTTCATCTGGGCAATACTTTTTGAATCTTTGTCTAAAATAGAAATTTTAGGAGTAGAAATATTTAGCTTTTTATTATATTTTAGATACAATTTTTCTATATTTATATTTTTATATGAGATATTTTCAATCTCTATTCCAATAAATAAAGAGGCCATAACTATCAAACTAATTCCACTAAGTAAAATTAAGTTAAATTTTATGATTTTAAACATTCTTGAATTGTTCCTTGTAGTTATTGTTGTCTTGTTTTTTTATTTTACGCAAGATGTAAAAACATCAAGAGTTATCTTTATACCGCAAGGCACTTCTAATTCGATTATAACACATTTAGATAAAAACAATTATGAAGTAAATTTATTAGATAAGTTGATGTTAAGAGCTTTAGGGAAGCCACAAAGTGGTTGGATAGATTTAAAAAACACACAAATGACCCAAGTAGAGTTTTTATATAGAATTACTACTTCAAAAGCTGCTTTAAAAAAAGTCACACTTATCCCTGGGGAAACATACTATTTCTTTTTACAAAACCTTGCCAAAACTTTAAATATATCTACCTATAAGCTTTTTCAAACATACTCTCGATTGGCATATAAAAAAGATGGGAATATTTTAGCAGATACTTACTATTTACCTTTAGGGATGAACGAAGAACAGTTGATAAAACATCTGTTATCTTTAACTGAAGCTAGATATAAACAATATAGCGAAAAAATATTTGGTCTTTATAACAAAAAGAATTGGTACAACTATATTATAATTGCATCGATTATTCAAAAAGAGTCCGCTTCTAAAGAGGAGATGGCTACGGTTTCAAGTGTTATATACAATCGTTTGAAAAAAAATATGAAATTGCAAATGGATGGAACACTTAATTATAGTAAATTTTCCCATACGAAAATAACTCCATCTATGATACGAAATGATATCTCTAGCTACAATACTTATAAATATAGAGGATTGCCTAGTGATCCTGTATGTGCTGTTGAATTTGAGTCTATTAAAGCAGCTATTTTTCCTATAAAATCTGATTATCTCTATTTTATGAAATCAATAGATGGTAAAAAACATCATTTTTCCTCTTCATATTCAAAACATAAACAATATATTAAAAAGATAAAAAAACAAAAAAGAAAAGTACGAAAACAAAAAACAGGAACTGTAAAAAAACTGAAAAAAAGAAAGCCAAGCAAAAAGCTTAAGAAAGTCAAGCCTAAAGTATCTAAAGAGGAAAAGCTTAAAAAACTTTGGAATTAAAGTGTGTGTATAAATGATACAACTATTAAGTGAATGTCAAAAGATATATAATATAAAATAATACTATAATTAAATTTTTGATAGCATACATTGCAATAACACAAATTAATTAAGGAAAAAATATGTCAAAAATTATATGGACAAAAACTGATGAAGCGCCAGCTTTAGCAACTTATTCGCTTTTACCAATTGTAAATGCTTTTACAAAATCTGCTGGAGTAGATGTTGTTACTAGTGATATTTCACTAGCTGGTAGGGTTTTATCTAAGTTTCCTGAGAGATTAACAGATGCACAAAAAGTTGATGATGAGTTAGCTAAATTAGGTGAGGCAGTTTTACAAGAAGATGGTAACATTATTAAATTACCAAATATTTCAGCTTCTATTTCTCAACTTATTGCTTGTGTATCTGAATTACAAGCACAAGGTTACGATATCCCTAACTATCCAGAAGAGCCACAAAATGATGAAGAAAAAGAGTTACAAGCACTATTTTCTACTTGTTTAGGTTCTGCTGTTAACCCTGTATTAAGAGAAGGTAACTCAGATAGAAGAGCTGCTGCTGCAGTTAAAAACTTCGCTAAGAAAAACCCGCATAAATTAAAGCCATTTTCTGAAAACTCAAAAGCATATGTTGCACATATGACAGATGGTGATTTCTATGGTAATGAGCAATCAATTATCAAATCAGGTGCTGGAACAGTACGAATTGAATTAAACGGTAACTTATTAAAAGAGTTAACAGATGTTCAAGATAAAGAGATTTTAGATGCTACATTTATGTCTGCTAAAGCTTTAAGAGCATTTTTAGCACAAACTATTGTTGAAGCTAAAGAGAAAGATGTATTATGGTCTTTACACTTAAAAGCTACTATGATGAAAGTTTCTGATCCAATTATGTTTGGTCATGCTGTTGAAGTATTCTTTGCTGATGTATTTGCTAAATATGGTGCAGACTTTGAAGCAATCGGATATAACTCAAACTTAGGTTTAGGTGATTTATACAAAAAAATTGATTCTTTACCTGCTGATAAAAAGGCTGCAATTGAAGCTGATATCATGGCTGTATATGATGTACAACCAAGAATTGCTATGGTTAATTCTGATAAAGGTATCACAAACTTACATGCTTCAAATGACATCATTATTGATGCTTCATTACCAGTTGTTGTAAGAGATGGTGGTGCTATGTGGAATGCTTCTAACGAATTAGAAGAGTGTGTATCTGTTATCCCTGATAGATGTTATGCAACTATGTATAAAGTGTGTGTTGAAGATTGTGTTAAAAATGGTCAGTATGATGTTACAACAATGGGTAATGTACCAAATATCGGACTTATGGCACAAAAAGCAGAAGAGTATGGTTCTCACCCAACTACATTTGAAATAGCTGAAGCTGGAACTGTTAAAGTTTTAGATACTGATGGTTCTGTTCTTATGGAAATGGAAGTTGAAGTTGGTGATATTTGGAGAATGTCTAGAGCTAAAGATATTCCAATCAAAGACTGGGTTAGACTTGCAGTTGAAAGAGCTAGATTAACAGGAAACCCTGCAGTATTCTGGCTTGATGAAGAAAGAGCACATGATAGAAATATGATTGCTAAAGTTACTGAGTACTTAAAAGACCACGATACTTCTGGTTTAGAGTTACCAATTATGGCACCTGCTGAAGCTATGCAATATACTTTAGATAGAGTAAGAGCTGGTAAAGATACTAACTCTGTAACTGGAAATGTTTTAAGAGATTACTTAACAGACTTATTCCCAATCTTAGAGCTTGGAACATCTGCTAAAATGTTATCAATCGTTCCATTAATTGCTGGTGGTGGATTATTTGAAACAGGTGCTGGTGGATCTGCTCCTAAGCATGTTGAACAAATGTTAAATGAGGGTCACTTAAGATGGGATTCTTTAGGTGAGTTCTTAGCACTTGCAGAGTCTTTAAGATTTATTTCTCAAAAAAATAACTCTAAAGATTTAGAGATTGTAACTGCTGCACTTGACTGGGCAAATAATGCATACCTTGATAACAACAAAGAGCCAAGTAGAAAATGTGGAGAGCAAGATAACAAAGCTTCTCACTACTTTGTAGCTCAATATTGGGCACAAGCATTAGCTGAACAAACAGATAACGCTGAATTAGCTGCTAAATTTGCACCTGTTGCAAAAGCACTAATCGATGGTGAAGAAACAATTATGGCTGAGTTATTAGGTTCTGAAGGAACTTCAAAAGATATCGGTGGATACTTTAATCCAGATATCGTTAAAGCTGAAGCTGCGATGAGACCATCTGCAACTTTAAACAATATCATCAACAACATCTAATCTTTTTAGATGTTGGATATCAAAAAGGGTTCGCAAAATTGCGAACCCTTTTTTTATGGTTAAGTATAAGAGAAAAAAGAGATAACTAAAAAGTAAAATCTTTCCCTAAGTAGTGTTCTCTTACCATCTCATTATCCTTTATCTCTTGAGCTGTTCCACCTGCAATAATAGCTCCTGCTTTCATAACATAAGCTCTATCACATATTTGTAAAGTTTCTCTTACATTATGATCTGTGATTAATACCCCTATTCCTCTAAGGGTGAGTTGTTTGATAATACCTTGAATATCTTTAACTGCAATTGGATCAACACCTGCAAAAGGTTCATCAAGAAGTAAAAATTTTGGGTTTGATACTAAGGCTCTTGCGATTTCAGCTCTTCTTCTCTCCCCTCCACTTAAACTTACCCCTCTTCTTTGCCTAATTGGTTCAATATTAAACACTTCTAAAAGTTCTTCAATTCTTTCTCTTCGTAGTTGTTCATCATCTATTGAAACCTCTGCTGCTAACATAAGATTGTCTTCAACTGTTAAGTCTTTGAAAATTGATGACTCTTGAGGAAGGTATCCTATTCCTCTTAATGCTCTTTTATGTAAGGGAAGATGTGTTATCTCATGATCATCAAAAAATATTTTTCCTGTTGTAGGTTGTACAAGACCACAAATAATATAAAAACTTGTAGTTTTTCCAGCTCCATTTGGTCCTAGTAGCCCAACTGTTTCACCACTTTTGATATCTAAACTTATATCATGTAAAATTTGTGTCTTTTTGATAGCTTTTGTTAGGCTAGTTACTTCTATTTTATGATCCAATTTTATATTCTCTACTTTCTTCTTTTTTTTCTATATTTACAACTATCACATCAAAACCATACTCTAAAAGTAAATTCTCAAGTTTTTCATCACCCCACTCTACAAAATGTATACCACTTTTCTCAAACTCTTCTAAAAGACCTAGTGCTATAAACTCTTGTAAAGTTTTGTTATAGACATCATAGTGATATATATTTTCCCCATAAATACTTTGTATAGAGAAAGTTGGACTAGTTACCTTATCTTTTATATTGAGACTATTTACAAAATGTTGTACAAGTGTAGTTTTACCACTAGCTAAATCTCCTCTTAATAACACTATTTTATCTTGGTTATTGATTCTTTCTTTTAAGAGTGATATAAATTGATCTATTTGCGTTAAATTTAAAGTCATAAAATAATTAGTGTATAAGTTCGTTACTTACTCGAACTATCTCTTCTAGTTTTTTTATAGCATCACCATTATCAATAGCTTCTTTTGCCATCTCAATTCCCTCTTCTGTAGAGTTTACTTTACCATCTACAAGCAATGCAACAGCAGCATTTAAAATAACAATATCTCTTTTTGCACCTGTAATTGTTCCATTTAGAATATTTTTTGTAGTGATTGCATTTTCTTTTGCTGTCCCACCTGTAATTTCTGATTTAGGATAAAAATCAAACCCATATTCTCTAGGATCAAGAACAAACTCATTAAAAGTTCCTCTTTCTACAAAAGCACAATGCGTAACATCGCTAATACTTACCTCATCCATACCATCTTCACTACTTACAACCATTGCTCTTTTTGTATTAAGTTGTGTCATTGCATCTGCAATTTTTGGAACATACTCTTTATCAAATACTCCAATAAGTTGTTTATGAACACTTGCTGGGTTTGATAGTGGTCCTAGAACATTAAAAATAGTTCTATGCTCAATAGATTTTCGTATTGGCATGATATGTTTCATAGCTGGATGATGATTAATCGCAAACATAAAAACAAAACCAGTTTGCTTTAACATTTCTAGTTGTTTTGGGATAGTTAATGTTAAATTAACTCCTAGTTCTTCTAGCATATCAGCACTACCGCTATTGCTTGTAATACTTCTGTTTCCATGCTTAGCTATTTTACAACCACAAGCAGATAAAACAATTGAAACAGTTGTAGAGATATTAAAGCTATTACTTTTATCTCCTCCTGTTCCACAATTGTCAAAAAGTTCTTCTTGAAGTGTTTGCTCAACATTTAGTGGGAGCATATGTTCTCTCATTGCGGTAGCAGCAGCAGCTATCTCATCTGCATTTTCACCTTTTTCATAAAGTTCTATAAGATAGTTACGAACTTCATTGTGGTCTAACCTATTTTCGAATATATCGTCAAATTTTAATCTAGCTTTATTAAACATTTAAATAGTCCCTTTTATAGTTTTGTAACATATTCACTCTGTACTGATTTTGGAGTTGATTTTGTTTTTGGTATTTGTAATACTTTGAATTTATCTGAGTATTCAAGATATTTGATCTCGATAATATCATCTATCTTTACCTCTTTTGCTTTTTTTACAGGCATATTGTTGATATGTACAACTTTATGTGCCAGCATATCTTCAGCTACTGCTCGTCTTTTTGTAATATTTACTGCGTTTAAAAATTTATCTATTCTCATAGGTATTATTATATCTTTTTTTGTTTAAATGATTCTATAGAGATAACAATAAGTTCTTTTATGATTTATTTACATTCATCATATGTTTTTTTGTTTTACTTGTTGCTATTGCTTCAAAAGGATCATCTGGCCAATAGTGTCTTTTGTACTTAATAAACAGTTCTTTTTTTACCTCAGTATATGAGTTTTCCCAAAAGCTTTTCAAATCATATGTAATTTGTATGGGTCTTTTTGCAGGGCTTAAGAGATGTATCTGCAAAGGTATACTATTGTTTACAATCTTTGGAGTTTCATGAAGTCCAAACATCTCTTGTATTTTGACTGCTAAAATAGGAATCTGGCTATTTGAATAATCTATTTTTATATTTGAGCCACTTGGTACTTTAATAGTACAAGGTGCTAGAGTATCAAGAGTTTGTTGCTCTTCCCATGGTATGAATCCAAGTAAAATAGAGTATAAGTCTAATGACTCTAAAGCTTTGATAGATTGTATCTCATGTAAATAAGGCTCAAGCCACTCTTGAACACTATCTAATAATGATTCATCATCAAATGAGGGTAAATTACTATCCCTGTTTTTATTTATGAAGTTTACTCTTTCTTTTAACTCTTTGGCTTTTTTGCTCCAAGTTAAAAGCTCCAATCCCTCTTTTTGAATCAGTTCTAAAATGAGTTGTGAATAATCATGATTTGATTTATTTGATATAGCTCGAGAAGTGAGTTCTAAGTCGTAAAAATAGTGTTTTTCTCGTATGTCGAATTTTTTATTTTCTTTATTGTAAGTAATAGACTCTTTTTTCTCTATATAGCTATCAAATTCTTTTTCTATAGTATCTAAAGAGATTCGTAATGCCATATTTATATACGAGTCTTTTGTTTGTGCATTTATATTTGATACTACTAAATACTCCTCATTAAATAAAGCATCTTCGTTATTTAAAACAGCACCTTTTGAGTTACTTAGTTTATATTTATTGTCATTTTTAGTTCGTCGTTTTGCTAGTCTATCTGGATATGCTAAAAGCAATAGATGTGAGAGTTCATCTTCTGTGATAGGATGAGATTTTTTATGTACCTTTTCTAGTTTTTTGAGTTTTGAGTAAAAAAACTCTGCTTGTTTTAAAATTGTTTTTGCAAGATGAGTATTGATATAAGTACTACTAAAGTCTTTTTCATAAATATGTATAAACCTTGAATATATATTTGCATCATAGTTTCTACCACTATTTTTAAATATATCTTTTTCACTCAAAAGTGCAGCTAGTAAACAAGCCTCATAAGAAAATCCTAAATCATTCGCTTTTAAAATCATAAATGAAAATCGTGGATGAACACCAAGCAATAACGCTTTTTTACCAAAAGGTGTTATCTCTTTAGATTCATCTATCATTTTTAGTTCTTCTAGTATGGTTTGTGTACTAATTTGTGTTTGGAGTTCTGGATAGTTTAAAAACTGCAACTCTTTTATATCATCTACTCCCCACAATGCTACATCTAAATAAAATGAAGTTAAATCAGAACGCAATATCTCAGGACGAGTTGAGGCTTGTAGTATTTTACTTTGATGCCAGAGTTTATAACACTTTCCATCACTTAGTCTTCCTGCCCGTCCTGCTCTTTGAACCGCTGAATCACTTGATATAAATGAGAGTTCTAAATGATTCATCGCATTTGCATAGTTGTATCGTGATATTTTTTCGAGTCCAGAGTCTATGACTACTTTTATACCCTCAATAGTTAAAGATGTTTGCGCAATATTTGTAGAAAGGATTACTTTTCTTTTGTTTGATTGAGTATTTTTTAGTATCGCTTTGTCTTGTTTCTCTTTACTAAGTGCAGAATACAGAGGAAATACTTCTATATCATGTGAGCTGAGTTTTTCTTCAAGAGAGTTTTGTAGATTTTTTATCTCTTTAGTTCCTGCTAAAAATACCAAGATATCACCCTCATCATTTTCTATAGCTTGAAGTGTTGTATTTAAAAGTAAAGTGTTTATAGTTTTTACATCTGGTTGTTTTATATTTGATGGAAGATATACATTTTCTATATCATAGGTACGACCTTGTGAGGTAATAACTGGAACATCGCCAAGAAGTTTTAGTAACTCTTTTGAATTTAAAGTAGCAGACATGATGAGTAGTTTTAAATCATCTCTTAAAAGCTCTTGTACTTGAAGTGATAGTGCAAGTGAGAGATCTGTATGTATACTTCTTTCGTGAAACTCATCAAAGATGATAAGTGCTACATCTTCTAAAGCTTGGTCACTTTGTAGTTTACGCACCAGTATAGCTTCTGTTACTATGAGTAGTTTTGTATTTTTTGAAAAACAACTCTCCATTTTTACTTGATAGCCTACACTTTGTCCTACCTCTTCACCAAGTAGTCTAGCCATTTGTATAGCTACACTTCTAGCTGCAACTCTTCTAGGTTCTAGCATGATGATGATTTTATCTTTTGGAAGCCAAGGTTCATTTAGTAAATTTATAGGTACTACTGTACTTTTTCCAGCTCCTGGAGGTGCTTGAAGTATCAAAGTGGAGTTAGTTTGAAGTGTTGTTTTTATATCGTCTAAGACATCGTGTATGGGTAAGTTTTTCATATGTGGGTATTATACATTATTTTTTTTATATCTACAGCTAGTTATAAGTACCTTTCAATATCCAATGCCCCATGAAATATACCTAGTATATCTTTAAGCCAAAGTTCAGCCTCCTCTGTCCAGTTGATATTTACCATTGATTAATTTTATTTTGCATCTCTTGATTTGAAATAGTTTTATTTTCACTTGAATCTTTTAACCCTCTTTGAATCATTCTATCAAAAGCTAATTCTTTTAAGATTTCATCATTAGATGTGTCTTCTGGCAACGAATCTATAATTTTTTTTGCTTCCTGTTTTGGTAATATGTATTATTCTAACAAAATTTAAGTGAAATCCACTTAAATTTTATTTTTTATTTTTCCATACTGTGAATTTACATATTAAACGTTAAAGTTAGTATATAATTTTTGATATAACGACCGAAGCAATGGACAAGTTACCCATTTCTTAGTTCATATATTTCTTTTTGTTATAACTAGATGATAGCTAATAAATGATAAGAAATTCACAGGGTAATTTGCTCTCTTTCGGTGTTTTGTTAGCTTAGATTGATATGTTGCCCTACAATATCTTTATAGTTTTTATCATTATGTATTTTATGTAGTAGTGTTTTTTTTGTTAATAAAAAATCAACTATTTCTTGTAGTCTATTGCTAACTATATTTTCTTTTAATAAGTCTAATATTTCTATCATATTAGTTTGTCCAAACTTATTATCAATTTTAACTCTTACTTCATAACTATGCATTTGCTCTAAAAGTAATTTAATATTGTCGTCTCCTAATAATTTAAGAAACTTGTCATACAGCTTTTTCCCATTTGGAGAAACTCCATTATGATAACTAATTCCTTTACCAATACGACAAATTAGTACAACTTTAAGTAACTTTTCTATTCTCTCTTTTGGTATATCATTCTCTGTTTCAAAATAAGTTAGAATCTTTCTTATAAATGGTGGTTCATTATGAAAGTTATCCCATCCATATCTTGCATCAAGTAAATTATCTAATAATTCATCCAAAGAGATTATTCTTGCTTCTAATGATTGATATTTATTACCATTACAAAATGTAAAAAATTCTAAACCTAATTTATGTTTTTCATGATGCAAATTATTTTTATACCCATCAAGCATGATTCCCAATTTAAATTTTATAGACTCACTACTATTTGTCCAAATAAATGGAGCAACAAGTGCTATATTCTTTCTTATAATATTATTTGTTTTATCTGATACATAAATTCCAAAAATATTATTTAATAAATTATCTGTATTTTGTAATGATAATTCGCTTAGTGGCTTTTCCATACTTTTAATTGTAGGTTCATCTAATATATCAGTTGTTGTTTTAAGATTATCAATAAATGCTTTTATCTGAATTGCTGCTTCTGATGGCTTATCATTTAATACATCTGTAACACAAGTTTCTAACCAACCTAAAAGTTCAAATGCATTGATGGAATATGAATTCGGATGTGAAGAACCAATATCATTTCTCATTGTTAAAATATGATGTAATTTTGTAGAAACAATTTCTGAAATTAATTCCAATTTATAGCAAGTGTTGATTAGAGTATTATCTTTTATTCCTGATAAATCGTCTTCAGTTGAATAATCTTCTCTTTTTGAACCTCCTACTGCTGCATCATAAAATAATTCTAAACCATAAACTACTACTTTTTTTCGTAAATTAATTACAACTTCATTCCAGACATAATTTAATGCTGCATCAAATAGACCTATTGACGCAGCGGCAACAAATTTTGATAAATATCTTCCTTCTCTCTTTGTTTCAGAATCCAATTTAGTAATAAAATTTACTAAGTTTGTTTCAATAGTTGTTCGTTGATTATAATCTGCTAAAATATTTTCAGTTGGTAACTTTAAATACTCTAAATATGATTCAAACTTTGTTGTGTCCGTAGCAATTATTTTTTTAGGTTCTATTATTTCTATATCTGTGTTCATTTTTATATCTTCCTTTATTAAGCTAACTATTTATTCATAATCATTATAGTTATATAATACTTAAATTTTTTACAAAAATATCAAATATGATTTTCAATACAATATTTTAGTATATATAAACTCTTATATGTTGTTATAACTCTTGTATAGAATATAAAACAACATTATTTAAGAAAAGATTAATATTATGAAGCCAAAATTATTGGATATATTAGTAGATAAGGTACGATTGAAACATTATATAGTAAGTCTCTACAGAACAGACTTACTATTATTGGGCTAAGAGTTATATACTATTTCATAATAAAAAACATCCAAAAGATATAAAAATTTCTTACTCTTAGTTTTTCTCCAAAGATTTAAACCATAATAAACATAAATTTTTATAAATGATTTTATATGAGTTTAGTTTATCTATATCATTTATCCTACTTTTTTGAAAATATGTTTTTAAAAGGAGTATTTCCTCTTTTTTAGATAGCTTGAATTCACAACACAAACTTGCTAGGTCAAAAAAGAGGTCGTTAACTCCTGCGTACTCCCAATCGATTATTTTGATACTGTTTATAGTAAATATTATGTTTTTTGGATTTAAGTCATGATGTGTCAAAACAAGCTCTTTTTTAAATCGTTTTAATTTTACTAGTTCTTTAAAAGATTGATTTATAATATATTGAGAGTTCTTATCTTGTAGTAGTTGACTATAGTAGTTGAAATCTTTTTTTAGATTATATTCTTTTGTATTTACTTTTATAGAATGAAATTTTTTTACAGTTTTAACGAGCTTTATTAACTCAAGATTGTGAAGTTTTGATTTATGGATGCCCTTTGTGAATTCAGTAATCATAAAAGAGTTCTTTTTATCTAAAAGAAAAGGTGTCGGTGCTATATTTTTTATAGCGACATGCTTTTGTGTACGAAATTCAAAACTACGACTTATATTTACAGTATCGTTACTTTTGAATTTTCTTATTAAATAATCTGATTGTGTAGTATGTAGTTTATAGTTTATATTACAGTAGCCTTGATTTGGAAGTAAATCAAGACTTAGTAACTTCTGATTTTTAAAAAAATTTAATTGTTTAAGTATTTGGATTTGCATTTAAAATAAATTCTTTTTTCCATGTGAAGTATGCTACTATTGCCAGGATAGTGTATAGTACAAATAAAATAGCTGTTAGATAAAACTCTTTTTGAATATAGATATAAATAGATACTGTATCTATAACAACCCAATACAACCAGTTTTCTAAAACTTTTTGAGCTAACATAAAAGTTGCAAAAAGAGCAAAGACTGTTGTAAAAGAATCAATATATGCAAAATCTGCTTTTGTGTAAGTACTCATAATATATCCTAAAACTAAAGATATGAGTGTTAATGTAAATATAATTTTAAGATGTTTAAAAAAACTATAGCTAGAGATCTCTAACTCTTCATTTTTAACAATAGTATTTGTATATTTCCAAGCATACCATCCATATACTGCCATGATTAAATAGTAAACATTTAAAAATGAATCCATAAGTAAAGATGCATCAAAAAATAAAACAGCATAAATCAATGTAGAGAAAAAGGCAGCAGGCCAACACCATAAACTTTGTTTAATAGCAAGTAAAATATATAATAAAGATAATACCATAGCACCAGCTTCCCATGATGTAGTGTAGGTCAATGAAGTGTTGATGTTTTGTATAAAATTTTCGATAATATTCCTTTTTTTTAATTTTGTAGCATAAAGAGTTTAGATAGTTTTGATTAATTGTAGCTTTTTTGTTCTTGTGAGTTTTTTGATAGCATATTCTCTTTTAGAAGCTGCACTTCTATCTTGTGCAGGTTCTTGGTAGACTAGTTTTACAGGTCTTCTCGCTTTTGTGTATTTAGCACCTTTAGAACTTGTGTTATGTTCATTTAGTCTTTTTTCTATATTTGTAGTGATACCAGTATATAAACTGTTATCACTGCACTCTAAAATATAAACAAAATATGACATAACTCTCTTTCCTTATTTTTTACTCACTAAAAAACCACCTAAAGCGATAAGTGCAATTCCTAAGAATGTAAGCATACTAGGGATACTATCACCTAGCATGATACCAAAACCAACAGCAAAAGGGATACTTGAATATCCTATTACTCCAATAATACTTGCTTTACTTATACTATAAGCGCGTGTAAGAAACCACTGTGACACTGTAGATAATAATGCCATTAATATAATCATAGACCAAACAAAAAAGCCTGTATGTATTTTAAATTCTGCATATGGTGTAAATAAAAATATTAGTAAAGGAAGTATAGTACCTACTCCCATAAAAGAAAGCATAATAACTCTTGCATCATAAACATCTTTTATTTTTTTAATCGTAGCATAAGCAGCAGCTGCAAAAAAACCACCTAATACACCTAATATATGTCCCGTAGATATAACAAAGTCAAAAGGCTGTATAACAAACACAACCCCAACAAATCCAACAATAAGAGCAAAGATAGTATTTATGGATATAGATTCTTTCATCAAGTAGTATGCAAGTATAGTTACAAAAAACGGTGATGTTTTATTTAAAATTACTGCTTCCCCTAATGGGATATGCGCAATAGTATAAAAGTAAAGTACCATGGCAACTGTACCAAAGAAACCTCTTAGAAATAGTAAATGAAATTTAGAAAAATTAAAAGATATAGATAGCTGTACTTTTTTGAAGCTGTATAAAATCATAAAAACACCTAAAAGGTTTCTATAAAATACTATCTCTATAGGATCCATAGTATCTGATAATACTTTTGCTACTGCACCACTAAGTGCACCTAACATGGCACTAAGAAGCATAAATAGTATCCCTTTATCTATGATTTGTGTGTTGGTTGTTGAGTTGTTTTGATTTGACATTGAGTTCCTTTTGGCGCATTGTAGTTAAAGTTTGTAAAAAAAGGTTTTAAATCCTAATATTTAAATAAATAATCTAAATAAAACTTCTAAAATGGTAATATTCCACTAATAAACAATACTAAGGTACTTTTTGACACTTGAACAAAAACTTCAAAATCTTCCCTCGTCTGCAGGTATATATCAATACTTTGATAAAAATGGAAAACTTCTCTATGTAGGGAAAGCAAAGGTTCTTAAAAATAGAGTAAAGAGCTATTTCAAGTTTACCCCTACTTTACAACCTTCCCCTAAACTGTCAGATAGAATATATAAGATGATAAGTGAAGTTGACAATATGCACTATATAGTAGTAGATACAGAAAATGATGCATTGATTTTAGAAAACTCACTTATTAAACAACTAAAACCTAAGTATAATATTCTCTTGCGAGATGATAAAACATATCCGTATATTTATATGGATTCAAATGATGATTTTCCTAGACTTGATATCACGCGTAAAGTTATCAAGAGTAAGAGTATAAGATACTTTGGACCTTTTAGTACTGGTTCTAAAGATTTACTTGATAGTATTTATGAGATAGTCCCTTTAGTGCAAAAGAAATCCTGTATCAAAGGTGGAAAAGCATGTATGTTTTACCAGATACAGAAGTGTTTAGCTCCATGTGAAGGTAAAGTAACTAAAGTAGAATATCAAAAGCTTTTAGATGATGCGTTATATTATTTGAATAACAAATCAAAAATTATCGAAAAACTCACTGTAAAAATGGAAGCATATAGTGAACAGTTTCGTTTTGAAGATGCAATGAAAATGAGAGATAGAATCCAAACAATCTCAAAATCACAAATCAAATCTACACTAGATTTTGCTAAAGATGAAGATTTAGACTTATTTGCAGTGGAGCAAGATATAGACAAAGCAGTTATAGTGAAGATGTTTATTCGAGCAGGAAAACTTATCTCAAGTACACATAACTATGTTAATACAACAGAAATTACTTCAAAAGAGGATATTTATAAAACAGCAATTGTAAATTATTATGGAGAAGATTTACCCTCTATCCCATCTACTGTATTGATTTCTGATGAGGTAGAGAACGGTGAGGAATTGGAGAGTTTTATATCATCAAAATACTCGAAAAAAGTATCTGTGATTTATCCAAAAATCGGACTAAAAAAACAACTAACACAAACTGCACTTAATAATTGTGTAGAACTGTTAAAGATAAATAAGACTACTACAGATAACAGTAATTATATAGCAATTAAAGAGCTATTTAAATTATACAAAATGCCTACTAGATTTGAATGTTTTGATAACTCTCAAATGATGGGACAAGCCAAGGTAGGTGCTATGATTATATGGGATGAAGACAAGTTCTATAAAGAGGATTATCGCTTATACAATTTAGAGGCAAATGATGAGTATGGACAAATGAGAGAGATGCTTACACGAAGAGTAGAAAGATTTAAAGAAAATCCGCCACCTGATTTATGGGTAATAGATGGTGGAAAAACGCTTCTAAATCTAGCATATGATATTGTGCAAAGTGTTGGTGTAAATCTTGATATTATTGCTATAGCTAAAGAAAAAGTTGATGCAAAAGCGCATCGTGCAAAAGGTGCTGCAAAAGATATTTTATATACAAAAGATGAAGTGTTTAAACTAGAGACTTCAGATAAACGTTTACAGTTCTGTCAAAGACTACGAGATGAAGCTCATAGGTCTGCTATAACATTTCATAAGAAACAAAAACGAAAAGAAGATAAACAAATATCTCTACTTAATATAAAAGGTATAGGTGAAGCTAAAGTAAAAAAATTGTTAAACTATTTTGGAACATTTGAAGAGATAAAAAATTCTAATTTAGAGCAACTTTCACAAGTATTAAATAAAAAAGACAGTGAATTAATCATCAAATACCTTAACTAAAGCGCTGGAGTAGAGTTTAGCTCTTTTCACTACTTATTCACATTGAATTCACATAACAATTCGTACCTTAAATGAGTATAAAAAGAATGTGAATAAAGCTTAAAATTTGGGCTTCAAACAACTTATAATAAACACTATGAAATATCTATAAAGCCTTTATTTAAAGGCTCTAGTCGTTTAAGAAATCTATTTTTAATCTAATTGCAAGAAATATTTTATTTAAAAATATATAGATAGAAAACCCTTTGTTTAAAGGCTTTAATTCAAGTTGTGATTTTTAGGATGTGCCAAACTTTTTTTTATTAAAATTATTGTAAAATCTTTCTAATTTAATATAAAAAAAGGTTCAGTGTGTTTAAAATATTTTTCATCAGTATTAATATATGTTTTACCATTTTAAATGGATCATATTTAGAAGATGCAAACAACGCACTCTTAGAAAATAATCTCTCTAAAGCAATATCGTTATATGAACTTTCTGCAAGAGAAGGAGAAGATGAAGCAAATTTTCAATTAGGAAAGATTTATTATCTTAAAAAATATCAAAAAAGAGATTTAAATAAGGCATTTGAATATTTTCAAAAAGCTTCAGTTTATGGACATAATAAAGCGACATATAATTTAGCCGTTATCTATTCACAAAAAAAGTTTAAAAAACACAGTTTAAAAAGCTCATACGAACTTTTTAAACAATTATCCATACAAGACGAAGCTAATGCACAATATAAGCTAGGAATCTATTTATTAAATGGTTTTGGAGTAACGAAAGATTATTCTAGTTCAAAGTTATGGTTAGAGAGGGCTTATTTTAAAAATGACTATAAAAGAGCTTCTTGTGGTCTTGCCTCTATATATGCAAATGGATTTGGTGTTATTCAAAATTTAGGTAGAGCAAGAAAGTTATCTGAACCATACATAAACAAATATCCTTTATGTAAAAAAGTTTTTTACGAATTTAAACTCTATAAAAATAAATATAAAAAGGATAAGGGTTTTAAATATGGGTACTATAGATAAAATTCAAAAATTTTATCTATAGTTGTTTGACATTATAAGTTTGTAACTTAAGACACTTTTCTATCACATTTTTCGCAATAATTACTTGTTTGATATTACCGTCTTTACATTTGTCAAAAAATGAAATACTTGTTTTGGTATCACCACCTAGGTCATGATCACCAATGATATCATTGGATGTGATATAGTTATCTTCTGTAACGGTATCTGGCCAAAATATAATAATTGTATTATTTTCATCAGTACGGACAATTATTTTTTGAACTTTTCCATTTCTAATGGATAAATTATAGTGTTCATCAATAAGTTTTTTTGACTCTTCTATCGCTTCTTCTCTATAGGCAAAAAGTTCCGTTTTTTTAAAATGAAACTTAAATCCCCCTGGATCTACAATAGATGATTGGTATTTATAAATTTTTTTATTTTCTTCATCGCAAACATATCTGTTAGAAACAAGACTGATGGAGATTTTATTTTTCTTATATAATAATTCTGTGGGTTGATATACTTCCGTTTCTATAAACTCTTCAAGTGTTCTGTTTTCATCAATAACTTGATACTTAAGTGACTTTGTAATAAGTGTTATCATAGCTTCTTTAGAACCTTTGAGGTATGCATTGATCGCTACTTGTTCCTCTTCTGTATATTCATCTTCTTTTTCAATAATAAAATTTGCTAACTCTTCTTCTAGTTTATCGATTGTTTTTAAATAAATATTGTCTGGTGTAGTTTCAACTAAAATTGCATTTACTGGCTGAATATCAATATTTAAAAATTTATATATTTTCAAAGCAGAAAGTTTAGTGATCTCTTTATTTAGATACTCTTTTCTAAGAGAACCATTATACAAAACTTTATCTTGTGCGATATCAAGGAACTCTTGTTCATCAATAATTCTATATTTATGACTCGGTGAATATAATTTATATGCATTTGTCATAGTAACCCTTTTTCTTTTTTGCAATTATATCATTTTTATATACTATTTTGGTAAAGAGATTGTAAAAAGTGCACCTCTATATTGTTTGTTTTTATGACTAAATTTTTTGTTTTCTGCAAATATTGTTCCCTTCATACCCTCAACAATAAATTTATATGTCATATGCAGCCCTATTCCTGTTCCTTGTGCTTGATGTTTTGTTGTAAAATATGGTTCATATATTTTATGTATAATTGATTTTTTAATCCCATTTGCATTATCTAGTATTTCAATAATAATTTTATCTTCCTTAGTATATGTTGAGATAATGATAACTTTGTCATCTACTTTATTTTCATCTAATGCGTCTTTTGCATTATGAAATAAATTGATAAAACACTGAATGAGTTCATTTGGATAACCATTTAAGTAAATATTTTTTTCTAATTTTAAAATGATTTCTATATGGTGTGATTTGACAGAACCTTCAACTAAGTTCAAAAATGAGCTCATAGTATCTTCTAACTTGAAATTTGATTTTTCTCTATCCCCTTTGATGAAATTCTTAAAATCATCAATTGTTTTTGATAAGTATTGTGCATGTGTATTTATAGCATTACATGTCTTTTCAAAATCATTATCATCTAATATACCATATTCTTTTTGTGTTAGCATCCCTGTAGCACCTGTAGAGATGATAGATAATGGTTGTCTCCATTGATGTGCTATATTACCAAGCATCTCACCCATAGCTGCTAGTTTTGATTGTTCTGCAATCATTTGATCTTTCTGTTTCACTTTACTTTTATAGTTTTCAAATCTTATTTGAATAGCATAAGATAAAGAAAGTGACAATAAAATAATAATAAGTAAAATAAAAAATGAAATCAACATTATGGTATTGAGTTTTTGGTGATTTGATTTTGTTAATTCTTGTTTCTTTTTTTGAATGAGTAGTTCTACATCTTGAGTATAGAAACCTGTTCCAATAGTCCAGTCCCAATCTTTAAAATTCAAAACATAAGAGATTTTTTTGATTGAAGTATTTGTATTATGTTTATTGTAATAATATTCTACAAAACCACCTTGTTTATTTTTTGCTGTATTGAAAAGTTTTGCTACAACATAGGTTCCTTTTTTATCTTGATATTTAAACCTATTTTTTCCTATTTCATTTTTATCTCTATGTGATATTGTTGTTCCGTTTTTATCTAAAACAAAAATATAAGAATTTTTTCTATAACTATAAGTAGAAAGCCTTTTTGTAATAGTTTCCTTCACGGTTTCTTCAAAATCTTTTACATACTCTCCTGTACCAATAAACCAATTTAGTGGCTCAAAATATTTATTAAACCCTATTTTTTCATATTGGGTCGTTTTGTCATTTGGTTTTGCATACCACCAAGTTAAAAAGCCCTCTTGTTCTTTTTTCATTTGACTGACTATATTTCTTGTGAGATAGTCACCTTTTCCATCTTTGAAGTTGTAAAAACTCGTGCCCTCTAAGTGCCGTGCTATTGGTAATAATATACATTCATAATCAAGAGAATGTATAAAAAAGTACCCTCTTCCATCATTAAATCGAATGTTTACAAGTGCGTTTTTTATAATCTCTTTTATCTCTTGAGGCGTTTTTGTTTCTTTATATTGGTTATAAATATTTGTCGCAAGAGTATGAGCCATAAGAACTTTTTCTTTAATATTCTCTTTCAGTTTATGTTTGGTAAGTTTTTTTTCATTTTTTATATTATTGTGGAGTTTAATAATCTCTTCTTTAATAATTCTTTTTTCATTTGCTAAATATTGCTGGTGTACTTTCTTGACTTCATCGTGAAAAGTACTTTTATTGATGTATATAGCTACTAGTGTACCAACAATAGCAAGTATGGTAAATATGAAAAGTGGAATTAATTTAATAGATAATAAGAGTTTTTTTTCATCTTTATTCGTCATAATAGAATTCCTTTTATGTAGTTTATCATAAAATATTTAAGAATAAAGATAGAAATTATTTTAGGTTAGTAGATGATTCCTAAAAAAAAGAGTATAATAGTTTTGTCAACTGAATATTAGAAATAAAACATAAGTATTATACAAGGGATTACTATGAAATCTAAAGATAAAGAAAGACTTATACTAGGTATAATCAAATATGCGCCATCTTCAATTGTTATTATTTTAGCTTTTTTCGTTACTTTATATATTTCATTAGAACACACAACTAAACTACAACAAGAAAAAAATTCCATCAAAGAAGAATATCTTTTTTTAAACAAAGATAAAATTAAAATAGATATAAAAACAGTAAATAATTATGTCCGAAAAAGTTTCAAAGAATCAAGGCAACAATTACACAAAGAACTACATAATAAAATTAATGTTATCCATGATATAGCTATGAATATATATGAAAGAAATAAAGAGATTCTTTCATCAGAACAGATTATTACACAGATTAAAATTGCAATAGAAAATATTCGTTATCATAATGGAAATGGATATTTTTCTATTCACACCATGAGCGGAATGAATATATTACATCCTATAAATAGAGATTTTGAAAATACTTTAGTACTAGATAGAAAAGATAGTAGTGGAAAGCATCCTGTAAAAGAAGCTATTTATATTGCAAATACAAAAGGAGAAGGCGTTTTTTCTTGGCATTATTTTAAACCAAATGATGCATCAAGAGAGTTTAAAAAAATTGGAATAGTAAAAAAGTTCGAACCGTATAATCTCATTATTACAACTGCTTTATTTGAAGAAGATTTCAATTCTATTGTGGAAAATAGGATTTTAGAACATCTATCTCAAATAGAATATCAAGATAAAGGCTATATTTTTGTAGTGAATAAAGAAGGTAGTATGCTTTTAACAAAATCAAATTTAAAACATGTAAAAGATGAAAGTCATCATTATGCTCAAGATTTTAAAAGTTTTGTGGATTCAAAACAAAGTCGTACTTATATTCAATATAGTTTAATGAAAGGTGATAAAGAGTTTTCAAAAATATCTTATTTGCAAAAAGCAAATAATGGAGAATGGATTATAGGCACAGGATTTAATTTGGATAAGTTAAATCTTATGATTTCAAAAAAACAAAAAGAGCTCAATATTGAGTATAAACAGCATTTAAATTTTGTTTTAATATCCGTCCTCATTATTACATCTATCTTATTGATTTTATCTTGGTTACTTTCTCAATACTTAGAAAGATTGTTTTTTAGTTTTAAAAAACAGTTATTTGAAAAAGAGCTCGAAAAACTTGATAATTATCAACAAACAATTACTTCTCTTGTAAACTTAATTGAACAACGAGATTTTTATACAGCAGGACACTCTTATCGAGTTTCTCATTACTCTACAGTTATTGCAGAGGCTATGGATTTTAAATCAGAAGATATAAATATGCTTCAACAAATAGGATTGTTGCACGATATAGGAAAAATCTCTATTCCAGATTCTATATTATTAAAGCCTGGAAAACTAACGAAACAAGAATTTGATATTATTAAGTGTCATACAACTTTAGGCTATGATGTTGTTTCAAAAATCCCTATGTTTAAAGATTTTGCAAATATTATTTTATCTCATCATGAAAGATATGATGGTACTGGTTATCCAAACGGTTTAAAAGGAGATGAAATACCTCCTTTAGCTTCTGTTTTATCGATTGCTGATTCTTTTGATGCGATGACCTCAAGAAGAATATACAACCAACGAAAAACAGCACAAGAAGCACTTCTTGAACTTGAAAAAGAATCAGGAATATTATTCGATCCTAAAATTTTAAGAGTAGCTCTTCAAGCACTTCAAAAAATAGATATAAATCATCATCTGCAAGAAAGTCAGTTACCCAAAACAGCTATTGAAAAGGAACGATTTGCATACTTTTTTAAAGATGGATTGACAAATATCTCAAATGAAAACTATTTTGATCTTTTACTGAAACAAGATTTGCATCAATATAGATGTCTCAATCTAATACTCATTCATAATTTTTCTCTTTATAATGATAAATATGGTTGGACCAGAGGAGATGAATTGCTTATAAAAATTACAAAATTCATCCAAAAAAAGTATAAGACCAAAGAACTATTTCGTTTCCAAGGTGTAAACTTTATTCTTTTAAATGATACCCATATAGATATCGATATAACTCTACTAGAAAAAGAGATAAAGCCTTTTAGTATTAGTTGTGAATTGATTCATTCTAATTTGAACACTTTTGAAAAATTTGATATTTTAAAAGAGTATTTAAATAAAATATAGAATGCCAATTCACATTTAAAAAGAGCAACATTTTTTAAAGATGTAGCTCCGGCATCTGAGCTTACCTAAATAGTAAAGCTATGTTAAGTTTTTTGACTTTTTGTGACATAGGTATTAAACTATGTTAATATTTTTCTATTTCTTTAACATAGATACAAACTATGTTAAATTATATTCCTCCTACATTTAAGTCATAAGTGCAACTTCTAACATTAATTATCACACAATGAGAAAAAATTTTGAGCAAAAAAAAAGCTTCTAGATAAAAGAACTAATGTTCAAATATCTAAAAGCTTTTAATGGCTCCGGCACCTGGGATCGAACCAGGGACCAAATGATTAACAGTCATATATTATGTGATTTATCATGATTAATCATCTTTAATAAATATCTCATAATATACTATAATTAAAGGATTTATAGCCATTCTTACATTCTTTTAGATTTATCAAAATATACCTACTTTTTACAAAGTTGTATTAAAAATGTATTAAAAATTTATACTTTTATGATACAATTATTTAATCAAATTAAGTACTTGACAATTTACTTTTATTAACATATAATATATGTTATATAATATATTTAATATGTTTAAGGAAAGAGATGTTAGAACCAATTTTTGGAAGTAAGTGTAGAGAACAAGTTTTACAATTTATTTTAGCTTTTGATGATGGCTATGCAACACAAATTAAAACTTTTTATAAAACAGGACTTGACCCAGTTCAAAAACAATTAGAAAAGTTAGAGTTAGGTGGAGTGTTAGTAAGTAAAAATGTTGGTAAGACTATACTATATAGTTTTAATCCAAGATATGCTTTTTTAGATGAACTAAAAAATTTATTACTGAAAGCTAGAGAGTTTTATAAACCAGAGTTAATAGAGCAACTTACAATGAGTAGAAAAAGACCACGAAGACAAGGGAAACCACTATGATTGAAAATATTAAAGATATGACCATGCCTGAACTTGCTAGTTTTGTATGTAGTAAACTTGAAGAGAAAAACATAGAAGTTGTATTATCAGGTGGTTCTTGTGTAGAGATATATAGTAGAGGTGACTATACCTCTTATGATATAGATTTAATAAATAGATACAATGATACTTTTTTTAAAATTAAATCAGTTATGCAATCTTTAGGCTTTACAGAAGAGGGAAAATATTTTGTATATGAGGGAACTCAATTTTATATTGAATTTCCATCAGGTCCATTAGGCTTTGGTGATGCTCCTGTAGAAAAAATTGCAGAGTTACCTACAAAATATGGTACTTTAAAACTCTTAACTCCTACAGATTGTGTTAAAGATAGATTAGCAGCTTATTATCATTGGGATGATCAGCAAAGTTTAACACAAGCCATATGGGTAGCACAAAAAAATGATATAGATTTCAATGAATTAAAAAAATGGTCTAAAAAAGAGAGTTGTCTTGATAAATACAATGATTTTCTAAAAGGCTTACAATAAATGGCTATAAAAAAAGCTAGTTCTAAATATCCTGGTATTTATATCAATGAATATAAAAATGGAAATACTGCATATTATATAAACTATAGAGGTGATGATGGGAAACCTACTTTAAAAAAAGTTGGTCTTAAAACTAAACAATCAAATTTTACACTCAAAGATGCCTATGATAAACTAATTGAAGCCAAACATCTTATAAGAACCAATGAAGAACTTCCAAAAGTACTCCAAACAAAAAGAAAAGTATCTTTTGGAGATATTTTTAAAGAGTATGAAAAATGGGCAAAACAAAATAAAAAAAGTTATGCAGAAGATAGTGGAGTATATAAAAATCATCTTATACAGTTTGAACATAAAGATGTTAAGTCGCTCAAACCAGGTGACTTTGAAGATTTAAAGCAAGAAAAACTAAAAGAGTTTAAACCTCGTACAGTTCAAAATATTTTAGCAACTGCAAGACATATCATTAACTATGCCATAAAAAATGAACTAGTAAAAAACTTTACTAACCCTATTTCTGATGGAAAAGTAAGAATGCCAACAGTTGATAATAAGATGCTTGGATTTTTAACACAAGAGCAAGCACAAATTATACTTGATACCTTTGAAGCGTATGAAAACCCTAGACTTTATCAAATAACTACTTTAATGCTTTTTACAGGTGCAAGGTTTATAGAAATAGCATCATTAGAATGGGGAGATATAAACTTTCATACAAACCTAATCTACTTCAAAAAAACAAAAAATGGAAATGATAGATATATCACTATGACAGATAGAGTATTAAATGTAATCAAAGATCTACAAAAAGAAAAAAATAAATCATCTTTAGTGATACCTACATCTATTGGTACTCAATATATTCAGATGCCAAAGCAATGGCAACATGCAGTTGATAATATTATTGAAAACAATGTAAACCTAGGTAGAAACAAAATTACTACACATAGTTTACGACATACTCATGCCAGTTGGTTAGCTCAAAGTGGAGTTGATATACTTTATATCAAAGAACAACTAGGTCACAAAAAAATAGAAACTACTATGAGATATGCTCACTTGATTGATAATAGAAGACATGAAGCTACTTTGATGGTTGGGTTTTAAAATAAAATTTGCAATTTGTCATGTTTTTATTATTTGATTATTATAAATGATAATATAAGCTTATTCAAAAGGTGGCTAAGATGATGACTTATGATAAAAAATTTCAAATTGATAGTGTAATAATTGATTTACTAAAAACTAAAAGAATTGAATTTAGAACTATACTTAAAAATACAATACAATTCATTTTTGTATTAAATAATGAATTTAAAGAAAATACAGAAAAATTATTGATAGATATAATTAAAGAGTATAGAGATTATACAATGATTTCTTTATCTAATAAATATAAAGTTAAATCTTCATTTTTTACAAACGAACAAGATAAAGCATTTAATAGTATATCTTCCAAGAATCGTAAATATATTATAAATGAATTAATATCTATAGCTATAAACAATAGTTCTTATATTAATGTAGTAGAAAAAAAGACAAATATAGAAAAAGATAATATAATAAATGATTTTACATTAAAATATTTCCGGTCATTCATAAAAGAAAAGTCAATATATCAAGAAATGATAATTGTTATTATGAAATCTTTATTATTTAAAATGAATAGAATAATAGAGAAATCTTTACTAGTGGAGAGCTATTATAAAGAATTACTTATTTTAATAATGGAGCAGTATAATTTAAAAAATGAAGCACATGAAATTTTAAAAAATCCGCATTTATCAAAGTTTATATATGAAGAATTAGGCAAGATATTTTTTATAATGAATATTGAATATAATATGAGTTTAAAAAATGAATGTGAAAATTTTAGAAAATGGAAGTCTAAGTATGAACCTATTTTAGAAAAACAATATCACAATAATCTCAATGAATTTATTAAAAATGAACTTAATTTATCAACAAAGAATATAGAAAACTCATTAGAAGAATTATATTTTTTTATTGATGGGATGCATCCAACACAAAAAGAAAAAGCACTTGTTCAAGAAACTTGGTTTATGTTTATGCAAAACTTATATATATCAGGATGTTAAAATACTTAATTTAAATTATTTTAAAGCTACTTCGGTTTAAACCCTGATAATACCTTATCTATCAACTTCAAAAGACCTGTAGTAAACTATAAAAGCCCTAACAAAAGGGTTTATACAATTTATCAATATTGATATACTTTCATCAGATTAGAAGAAATAATATTATTTTGTCGTTCATAAGTTGCAAATTATGAACATGTCCATAAAAGAATAAGGTATTAAAAAATGTATAAAGAAAAATTTGAATTTTATCTTGAAAAAATTGAACAAAAGTTTCCAGATAAACAAAAGTTAAATGTGGGAGAGATGCTTCAATGTATAAATATTAGTCGAGCTACATTTGCACGAATTGTAAAAGCAAATAATTTGCATAAAATCCCAAAAATATCTCTAAAAGAAGCACATCAGCGAAGTGGATCAAATTATTATACATATCAGTTTGATATATATGATATTGCTAAGTTTTTGGCTGAATAAGAAGGGCTAGAAATATGAAAAAAGCATTTGAAATTTTTTATGAAAAAAATCAAAATCAATCCGAAAAATTATTTACTGAAAAATTTAAAAGAGTACTTAGAAGTTATGAGATTCAAAAAAATTTGGGAATTAGTGAAATTAGTGCATTTGAAAATTCGCTTATTAATGCAACAAATGCAAAATCTAAAAAGATAAAAATTAATGAATTGGAGATTAAAAATGCAAAAATAAAACAAAATAGTCCAACTCTTAATAAATTATATTTGTTTCAATCTGAACTAAATATGTGGATTCAAAAAGGAATATCAATGAGAAAAATGCGAAAACTACTTTGGGAACTACATCGCTTTAAGTGTAGCCACGAAACGATTAGAAAATACATAAAAATGTTATACGAAGAAGAAAAAATCAACAAAAATTAAAGGAAAAATTATGGAAAATAAAAACAAAGAGTTAGAAACAGTGAATAAGTTAATTAAATATGCAAGAAGTTTTGAAAAAGAAAAACAAACACCATTTTTGATTATCAGTAATCATAATCTATATATTCATATTCGAGCTGTTGAAAATGAGAATTGGAGTGAAGAAGAGATAGAGATTTTACAAAATGTCATTAAAATAGTTTCAGTGCAGATTCGAGAATGGATAATCCCAAGTGAAGACTATATCGCAAGAAAATTTATGAAGATTGACGAATGCAACTATGATAGCAATTACAGTGAACTTTTGGATCGACTTGAAATTAGTCATAATGAAGATCATCATATTGATTATATTGTTGAACAAACTAAATTCCCATGCTCTGTTCTTAATTACTTGTAAAGACAAAACATGGAAGTAAATATAAAATTATTTGAGCAATTTTTTGCTCAAATTGAAATCAGAAAAGAAGAAAACAACTATTTATCTCCCGTGACTTTAGATTCACAAAATCGGAAAGTGAACGATTATCAAATCATCAAAAGAACACGACACTTGAAAAGACTTGTTAATGTAAATTTACAAACAGAAAATGACAAAGTTATCATTTTGTTTAAAGGTTTAGATATTAAAGTATTTTCAAGATTATTAATTGAATTTACAAATAATAAATTAAACTCAAAACTTGAATATAAATTTGAAAATAGTTTAATTTTCACTATTTCTTCAATAAATAATATTCCAAATTTGCTTATAAATGATACAATAAATATTGATAAATTAACTGCAAAAATAATGATAGATAAACTCGAATATCTATTCAAATGCTGTTCATT
The DNA here is from genome assembly GCF_047159865.1 of Arcobacter sp. 15-2. Lineage (GTDB taxonomy): Bacteria > Campylobacterota > Campylobacteria > Campylobacterales > Arcobacteraceae > JAIOSF01. Next base: position 2,301,971 of record NZ_AP038804.1, on the reverse strand, counting down.
TTCTGAACTAGAACTGGATGAATATTAGATGAAAGGAAGTATTAATTATCAAGTTAATCAAGTCATGAAAGAGCTCACTGGGCACGGTGTTTCAAAATACCAAACAATAAAAACTTCAAATATAAAAGGTGAAAATAATCACCAAGTTTCTAATCTAATTCATTCAAATAATTACGATAAAGCTGTTAAAAATACTGCTATGTCATTAGCTCAATTTTCAAAAGAAAATGGTATTAAAGATTTAGAAAAAATCAACAATGAAATAATAGAAAAGTATATAAATGAGAAAATAAAAAAAGGTATTACAAACAAAAGCATCTCTGCAAGCTTATCTCATATTATGAAAATTCAACATGCATTAAATCAAACATTTTACAGCAGAACTGCAAAAGAAAACAAACTTCTTTTCTCAAAAGAAAAAATAAAAGAACTCCGAGAAAAAGCAAATAAAATTGCTGTAAAAACAGATAAATCAAAAATAAAAAGCTACGCAAATTCAAATATTTTTCTCTCAAAAATTGCAAAAAGAAGTTCCTTACAAGTTGAATTAATGATGAAAACAGGTATAAGGGTAAATGATGCAATTCACATAAAAAAAAATCAGCTATTATCTAATAATGAAATCAAATTTCGCAGCAAAGGGGGCAAAGTTTTTATCAAAGAAATTGATCCTAATCTGTATAATAAAATCAAAAAAGCTGTCGAATCAAATATTTATAATATAACATATAAAACATTCTATCGTGACATGAAAAAGGTCGCGAAAGAAAATAATATTTCTTGGTCTGGCACTCATGGTCTTCGCCACTCTTGGGCAAAAAAAGATTTCTCAAATAATTTAAAATCTGGACTTTCTAATGAAAAAAGCTTATTAAAAACTTCTCAAAATATGGCTCATAACCGTGGAGAGATAACTAAACTTTATATCCAATCACGATAGATTCTCTACTCTACTATTTTACTTCAAATATAACTTTTTCAATAATTTACTAAATTTACCGATACATTTTAGAGCTATGATTTTTTAAATTTACTATTATTTTTTCTTATAATTTTATTGTCAAGTGTAATTGTCAAATGTTAAAGTAAGTTGAGTTTGATGATGCAAGATTTTAAAAGGTGTTTCGGAGTATTGAGCCGTTAATAAGACAAATGTTAATTTGTCATATTAACGGCTCAGCCAGCTTGGTTTTGAAAATTTTTGAGTTTGATTTGTGTTGACTCTTCTTGTAAATTATGTTAGAATTTTCCATTATATATTATTATTTTATTTTTGTTAGTTTTTATCTAACATATCCCTTAGTTCAAGCTTCTGCTTTTGAACGCATGGTTTTTTGCTAAATGTATCGCAGTAAAAGTGACCAGTAGAGTTTCATCTACAAATTTAATATTTCTTTTTTATTGTTTCAGTAAAACTAGTAATCCAAAAGAGGCATTGCCGTTAATAGAACGATTATTTATTGTAAATAATTTAGTAATCTTTTGGAGATTAAGTTCGTTAATAGAACGTTTTATTGCTAATATTGAAAATAGAAATATTGAAAGATACAGTGCTGAATCACTTTAAAAATTTAGTTATTTAAGATTTAATATCGTTTTATCTAACTTATGTAATTTATCATTAATTATTGATGATATAAAACTAGTAATCCAAAAGAGGCATAGCCGTAAATAGAACAATTATTTGTTACAAATAATTTAGTAATCTTTTTTGGAGATTAAAATCGGTAATAGAACGTTTTATTATTCATAATAAATTGTATTACAGTGATATAGTAAGTTTAAATACTTATGAGCTTTATTTTAATTTAGAGTATTTTCTTTAATAAAGTTATGATCAGTTTTCTGATTAAAAATACTTCACACTTTTATGTTTGCTTCTAGCTTAAATGTTGTGATACTTTATCTATTATTTTATGTAATAGAATAGAAGAAAAGTTATTTGATTTTTCGAAATTAAAACTTTATGCATTTATGTACAATTTTATATTATTTTATAATTTATTTTGCTCCGTACAGGCAGCATAAGGGTGTGATTTTCTTTAATGATAATTTCTTAGACGAAATGAGATTTACTAGCGTCTATAAATATAGAGGTCATTCCGTAAGAAGGTACTACGTTAAATCTTTTGTATAGACATCAAATACATGTCTTTAAACTTGAGTATTTTGATTTTTTTAACACATATTATTTGTTTTATAATTACAAATATTTTTGAATGAGATATGCTAGTTTGCTGTCTCTATCTTTTGTCATAAATTAACAAAAAAAGCAAACAGCAAAATACAATATTTCAATAAATCTTATTCAAATATATAATCCATATCATAACCGTTTTTAGTTCCTACATACTCAAGATAATCATCTTTAAATTCAGAAGTTGCAGAAGCTTTTACCATGGATGGAATAGCTAAAACAACTGCACCCTCAATTCCATTACTTAACATATCTGCACCATTATTTGACACACTAGCTTTTACACCCTCTAACATACCTGTAGCACCATCTAAAACAGTTTGTTTTTCTATTACAAAAGCACTATTAACAGTAGTGTCTTTTTTTAGTTTCACTAAGCCTTGAATATCTCTTTTGTTTGTAGCAGACAATCTATAATCTTTTCTAAATAAATTATTATGTGTTCGTGAATAAGGATAAAAACCCTCAGAAGCAGCATATCTATTAACATTAAATTTTATATGATAAGGAGATAGTTTTTTAAAAGTTGCTCGTGCATTGCGACTAAATACAGACATTTTTATCTTACCACCTAGTTCCACATAAAAAATATCACCATCTTTTAATTCACCTGATATTACTTGATCATCTTTATAATAAACATCTTCGGGTGCTGCATCACCTAATGTAAATGTGTAATGACCAGCTTTTGCATGAAAAGGATAAAATCCAAATTGTTTCATATCGGTAACAAATTTTCCATTAGCAAATAATTTCTCAGGTTCCAACACCCTATCCGACATAAAAGGTGATCTAAAAAATACTATTGTTCCATAGCCTTTTTTAGGATATTCTCTATCTTGAAGTCATAAAGCACCATTACCATTTTGATTAATAAAAGTTGATTTTACAACCTCACCCTTTTTATTCATTATATAATCACGGCTTACGCAACCGTTTAACAAAAAAACTATTATTAAACTGATTAAAGCTACATTTTTAAATTTATACATATTTTTCCTTATTTAGTCTAATTCCAAAGATAACGAATGAAGCCTTTTGGATAGCTTATTACCATATGTAGAGTAGCTTACTTGAAAGCCTGAACCTCCACCAGTTTTCTCTGATGATTCAGTTTGACTTGAAAAAGAGTTCAAACAATCATAATAGATTTTATTGTAGTCATCGTTTGGAAAATATGTAATCATATTTCTAGTATATGTAACACAATAATCTAATGTTCCTTTACTTAGATTATATTTTGTAGATACAGTAGTTGTGTACTTTGCAGATCCTGATTTGGTATTAAATAAAATATAAAAAGATTTCCCATTTAAAATCTTAAAAAACTCATTTTTATTATAGGTACATTGTGCAACAGCTTCATTATTTGAATCTATTAAATTACAATTATTTGGTTTTACTGTTAATTTCTTCGATGCAAATATTATTGACTTTAAATCTTTAAGTCTATATTTACCCTTTGATTTTACTAATACAATGAGATCTTCTTGATCTTTATTTCCTAAAAATTTGAACTCTAGTTTTGTTTTAATGTATGTATCTCTTTTTACAACATTTATATAATCAAAACTTTTATAGTTAATACTATTTAGTTCTATATTATGTATACCATTAAAAGAACATCCACTAAAGAAAATAACACTTAGTAAAACAAAATACTTTAACATAATATATTACTCCGCTATTTTAGACTGCATTGCTCTATACCAATCTACATCAGAAAGTAATCCAGATTCAACTTTGGGATAGGTATAGCTAATTTCATATTTATCAAGTGATTTTCTAATCTCTTTCAATCTAAAAGTATTACTTTCTTTCAAGCCAATTACTGAATATCTTGAATGCCATCTTAAGCTTGCATAAGATGTTAATTCTGCTGTATCTCCTGATTCAATTAATGTCAAAAATTTAGATTTGTAATTTTCATAATAATAATCAGAAACAAGTTGGCTTGATAGTGGGTTAACCTCAATCTCTCCAATCATACCATCTTCATTAAAATTAACAACAATACTATCCCCTACTCTTTTTGTTTCAGGAACACACTCATTAAATTTCCTCAATGCAACATGACTTCTTCTTCCTTCAAATGTTCCTCTAATAGTATCTTGATAACAATCATTTATGATTGAAATATTTGATATATTATTCTTACCATACTTATTAATAAACTGTTCATTTTTCCATTTTTCATAGTTTGGAGAGTTTGTATCAATTATAAACCACCTAGAACTGTTTTGTAGTAGATTGTATCCATCTTCATTGATATCTTTTTTAGTAGTAATCATCGTGCTTTTAATTCCAGTACCACAGCCACTTAAAATAGCACCTAAAGATAGTGCAAGAAGTGTTTTTGTTAATAAGTTTGTATTTTTAATCATATATATTCCTTTTATTCATCTATAGCTGAATGATTTAAAAATAATATAACAATACACTTTAAATAAAAATTAACCATAAGGTGAATTAGTGAAAATTAATGAAAATATCGATGATGTACTTGAGGATGAAGATGAATTGTACAAAAAAGTTTCTCAAAATGTTAAAAAATTAAGAAAAGAACACAATATGTCACAACTCAAATTTTCTGAAAACATTGGATTTAATTCTGTAAGTTTTTATTGTGACTGTGAAAATAATAAGAATGGTAAACACTTTAATTTACTGCATGTAGTAAGAATCTCAAAATACTTAGATATTGATATAAATACAATAGTTAACTAGGATTATGGGTATTTTTTAATCTACTTAATACAATTACAAATATTTTTGAATGAGAAATGCTAGTTTGCTATCTCTATTTTTTGTCACATATAAAACAAAAAAGCCAACACTGAAACAAAAAATAGCAATAATATAAACTTCAATACTATTTGCAATTGAAAATAGATATGAGCTAATTATAAAAATTATATATAAAGGTATATTACTTAGTGTCATCTTAAAATTCTTTCTTTTGTTTTACTAAAAATTTTTCATATTTTTTCTTGTTATCATCATCCATATGTTCATAAAATTTATCTATATTATTATGAGTGATTTCTATGTAATTATCTCTTAAAATATCATTTAGATCCCATATAGTTTCACACCTAATACACTTGCTAGAATAGTTTACAAATGCAGCATATTGTTCTAAAAACTCTTCATCTTCAAAACTTAAATTATCTAAGTCAAAAACTAGTAGTTCGTTTATTCCTATATCATATAATGCTTTTTTCATTTTTTCCTCGTATTAGTATTTTTTAGTGTATCTGTAAATGGTATCTTTTTAATTGCATCAGGATCTTTTTTCTTTTTAATATTACTATAAATATATATTGCTAAAGCAATTAAAAGGCTACTTCCTAGTAATTCTATCATTTAATCTAACCTCTATTTCATTGAGTTGGTCATATAATGCATTTTTATAATCGCCATCATTTATTCTTGCAATTATATCTTTTTGGTCTTGAATATGTTGTTTAAATTCACTCAAGAAGTTTTTCTCTTTTTGCATAAAATAATAAATAATATCATTGATCCAAGTCAAAGCATCAATTCTCCCTTTTTTATATTTTTCACTTTCTTGAATCATTTTACTAAATTGATATCGAGTTTTTTCTTGAACACAATCGTTACTTAAATCTTCTAATATTTTGATTGATTTTTCCATGATTGAATAATATCGTATAAATTTTTATTTGGTTAAAAATATTGCAAAATGTCATTATAATTCAAAATAGACCAAAATTAATAACAATCATCATAATATCTATACCTTGATGTTGCAGAACCTATTGCACATCCAATAATCAATATAAAATACAAAGTAATTAAGCTGTATAAAACCAATTGTAAAATAGAACCAACAATACCTATAAACAAGTTAGTTCTTTTAATATTTATGATTACTACGGTTACTATTACAAATATTGCAAGTACAATGAGAACTTGTGCATTTAACAGTGTACTAGCTTCTGTATATTTATCATAGATATAATAAGCAATGTATAATGCTATATATGAAGCTGCAATAAAACAAGCACTTTTTATCTCAAAAAACTCATATTGAAATCTTTTATATGTATATTCATTAAATTTTTTAGATATATAATATGCTAAAACGATGAATAGAACAAATCCTAATATTAATAATACTGTCACAACGCACTCCTTTTTAATACTGATATAGTATTTATAGTTACAATTATATACTAATATAATATAAATGTCAAATATAAAGTATTAATATAGTCATAAAATTAGTATAATAATACTAATTTAGTATGAAAGAAAATATAATGGATAAAGAATTATTTTTAGAAAAGTTAAAAAAATTAGATTTAAATAAGAAAGAGTTTGCATTTTTATGTAATACACCCTACTCTACTGTAAATAACTGGGGTACAGTAATAAAAGATAAAACACTAGTAATACCAGGATGGGTAGAACCTTTTTTAGAGTATTATGCAAAATCTAAAAAACTAGATTATATAGTTAATGATCTTTGCGATAAGATTAGAGAGGTTTAATTGATGTAAATGTTCATATAGAAGAGAAATACAACTATATAGTTATATTTAAATAATACCTTTTATTTTTAATGCTTCCATAGTGATTTCTTTTCTATATTTAGCTTGACTTAATTTGGGCATATTCATATTCATAGCAAAGAACCAAGTTTTATCTTTAAATTCAATATATCCCACATACCAGCCAATCTTCATTGCCCAACCTGTTTTTACTCTGACAATATAATCATCATTTGATTCAACAATCATTACATCTTTTGTTTTATCAAGATTTTTTTGTTCATATGGTAAATCATTTTTATAAAGTTTTTGTAAAAACTCAATTTGCTCTAAAGCAGAAATTTTTAGATCTCCATCTAACCAAAATCTTGTTAAGTTTCCATCTGTTTTCATATTTCCATAGTCTAATTGTTTTAGATGCTTGTTATAGGTATTAATTCCTATTCTTTTTGCAAGTTCTTGAAAACACCATACACAAGAAACAGGAAATCCACTTTTAATAGAATGATCTTGATTCCAAGGCTTCCAACCTTTATCTTTTCCATCCCATTTGATAATCTCTAATTCATCTTTAACAGCTTTTTCTTCAAGGGCAATTAAAGTATTTGCAATCTTAAAAGTTGATGCTGGAGTAAACTGTTCTTTAGCTCTTTTATCATCAGAGACAAATACTGTTTTGTTATCTAATGAACTAATAACTACTGTTCCCGTAAGTTCTCTTTTATCAAATAGTTTCTGTAGTTCTATATCTTTAGCAAATAACAAACTTGTTAAAAGAAGAAATATTAAAAAAAATTTATGAATCATTTATATCCTTTATTTAATACTATCTATCTCTCAAAAAACTTATCTACAAACCCAATAATCTTATCCAATACTTTTGGAACTATTTTTTTTCTTTTTAGATATGTATAGTTATCATTTAATGTTTGTGCAACATCATGTGCAAGAGGTTTTCTCTGTTCATAGATATAAGTGTCTATTACTTTTTTTACTTTTTCATTATCAAGGTTATCTTCTTTACACAATTTTTCAAAAGCTTTTTCTTTTTGTTCATCCCAAAACTTTTCAAACTCATCTTCTACATCTTCACTATTTTTTATCTGTAATAAGTTTTCATTGATAAATTGTTCTATTAGTTCTCTTTTACTTCTAAGTTGTGGATTGTTATTTAAGATATTAGAGATATTCTCTTTTTGTTTTTTTCTTTGCTCTTCATCTTGGGTATCTTTGTATTGTCCTAAAAGTTTCAAGATATAATTTACATTGATTTCATCTTTATGAATAAGTTCAAGTTCAAAATCAACATCTTCTAAAATAGATACCTTTTCTGCTCCCTCTCCCTTACCACCTTTTCCAATCTCTTCATACATATCAAGATATTTAGACTTATAGTCTTCAAACTCTTGTTCACTCATTTTTAAATCAGACCATTTAAAATCACTAAATCCACCAAGAACATTTTTAACTCTCATTAAATCTCTAAATGCTTTAATAAATTCTAATTTATCATCTTCATTATCTAATTCATTTACACTATCAATAGTTGGAACAAGATTTATTAAAATGTCATATTTTTCATTGAACTTTAAAACATAGTCTTCATATGGTTCCATTACAATAATCTCTTTAGCATCTTTGTTTGAAAAAAGAGCAATTGCATCATCAGTATTCTTTTTTAGATTCCTAAAACAAACAATATTACCTTGAGATTTCTGCTCATTTAAAATTCTATTTGTTCTTGAAAATGCTTGTATAAGTCCATGATATTTTAAGTTTTTATCTACATATAAAGTATTTAAAGTTTTACTATCAAACCCCGTTAAAAACATATTTACTACAAGTAGTATATCTATCTCTTTTTGTTTTACTTTTTTTGATATGTCATTGTAGTAGTTATAAAAACTTTGAGAATCTTTTGTTGAAAACTTACTTCCAAATATTTTATTATAGTCAGTTATAAACTCATCTAATTTTTCTCTACTATGCTTATTGATATGTGTTTCGTCTACAGTAGGTCCATCAGAATCATCAAGATTAATTTCCCCTTTTGCATCTTTATCTTCTTCATTTGCACTATAAGAGAAAATTGTTGCTATTTTTAAATTATGATTTTTACTTTTAAATAATTCATAGTATTTAATTAACATATCCACAGAGCTAACACACATCATTGCCGTAAACTCTTTTGAGTGAGTTTTTCTATTATGATTTGCAATAATATAATCAACTATCTTATCAAGTCTATCTTCACTCTCTAAAAGTTCTTTTGTATCTATTGCTTCTACTTCTATATCAATATTTGTAGTACTATCTTTTTTCTCTTTATATTTACCTATATACTCAATAGAAAATTTCAATACATTATCATCGTTAATTGCATCTGTTATTACATACTTATGTAAACAATCATCAAATAATTCTTTTGTAGTTCTTTTTCCTAAGGCATTGTTTGATGCATTCTCTGCAAATATAGGAGTTCCTGTGAAACCTATCATTTGGTTATGAGTAAAAAACTTAGTAATGTTTAGATGTGTTTCCCCAAACTGACTTCTATGACACTCATCAAATATAAATACTATATTTTTATCTTGTAGTTTTTCCATTTTGGACAAGTATTGTTTTTTACTTATTGCCGTATTTAGTTTTTGAATAGTAGTAACTATTAATTTTGTATCATCAGAAAATTGTTTTACTAATGAACTTGTATTATCTGTACCATCAACTGAACCATCACTAAAACTATTGAACTCTTTTGTTGTTTGAAAATCTAAATCTTTTCTATCTACTACAAAAACAACTTTATGCACTTTTGGTAGTTTCATAAGTATTTGAGCTGTTTTAAATGAAGTAAGTGTTTTACCACTTCCAGTTGTATGCCAAATATATCCATTTTTTTGCGAGTTTGATACTCTATCTATGATATTTTCAACTGCATGAAACTGATAAGGTCTAAGAACCATAAGTATTTTAGGAACTTCTGCTAATACTATATATTTACATATCATTTTAGATAGATGACATCTTTCAAGAAAGTCATTTGTAAATTCTTCTATATTGGTAATATTTTTATTTTCTTTATCCGCCCAATAAAATGTTTGTTTAAAACTCAGCTCTTTAATATTTTTATTATTAGCATAATATTTAGTATTTACACCATTAGAGATGATAAATAACTGTATATAGTTAAATAAAGCATTATTAGTACTATAAGAGTGTCTTTTGTATCTAAGTGTCTGATTAAATGCTTCTTTGAGTTCTAATCCTCTTCTTTTAAGTTCAATTTGAACTAAAGGAAAACCATTTATAAGTATAGTTACATCATATCTATTTTTATATACTCCATCTACTGTTACTTGGGAAGTTACTTGAAAAAGGTTTTGACACCAATGTTCACTATCTAAAAACTCTATATATTTTGTAGTTCCATCATCACAAGGTAAAACATATTTATCTCTTAATATTTTAGCTTTTTCAAATACATTACCTTTATTGAGATGATTTAGTATTCGTTTAAATTCAGTATCAGAAATAGTAGTTTTATTATGAATTTCGAGTTGTGACTTTAGATTTGATTCTAATGCTTTGTCATCTTTTATTACAACTCTATCATATTTTAATAGTTCGAGTTGTTTTAATAAATTTTCTTCTAGTATTGCTTCAGATTGTGTGCTCATTGTTATTCCATTATTTACCAAGTAATATACTTGTTCCTTTTTCTTTTAACTCTAATTTAAATTCATCATAATCATATATAATATTATTAATAATCTCATTATTACTTTCTAAGTTAAGACTGCCTCTTTTATGAATAAATGTATTTATACTAATCGCAGAAACTAATGTTATAAAATCTACATAAAATGTAGAAAGTGGACTACTATCATTATGTGCATTATGAACAATATTATTTCTCATTCTATAAATATAAACAAGTTTTTCAAAAAATATTTTTTCAAATACACTTAATAAATCTAAACATTTCTTTTTGTCAGTAAATATTCCTTTTAAATACTCTAATTGTGAATAAAGTAATGAGTTATCCTTTAAATGCTCTTTAATATTATCAAGGTTAGAAATAAAATTTTTCAAATAAATTGTATCACCTTCTTGTGTATTGAATCCTGCATCATTTTTTAATTTAATTGGTAACTTTAATTCTAATCTATGATGATAAAATGGTGCTCTTGCTGATGTTATCTCTTTTAACTTATGATAATGTTTCCAAGCAAAGTCTAAAATATATGTTTTTGCTAATAGTTTTGAAACTACATCAAAGATAATTTTAGGAGTTTTTTCTGATGAGTTTTTCTTTTCGTATAAATTCTCTAATGCTACCCAATGCCATAAAATCTTTTCATTATTTTCATTTGATTCAATTGCTTTTCTTTTCCAATGCATAGATTCAATAATTTTTTTATCTATTTCTAAAATATCATCTTTTGATACAACTTTTGAATATATTTCCTTATCATATTTACTATTATCTAATTCTATTGAGTCTTGATATTTTAAAAGTTCCCAAGTACTTGAAAAGTTTCCACCTAAATTTTTTCCATTTTCATCTATTACATAATATTGAAATTTGTTAATTATAATAGGAACTTTATAGTTTGTATGCCTTGAAGCAATTAAATCTAAAGTATTTTCAAGAGTTTGCAAAGCTTCTTGTTCTGCATATTCCCTATCTAAAACATTTAGTGTAACAGAACCATTACAATAATATATATTATCCTTTATTTCTGTTTCAAAAAACTCATTAAAATGTTCATCTGGATTAAGAAACAGTCTAACTGTTTTAGGATTATAAATTTGAACATTACCAATAGTAATATTAACATCATCACCTCTCAAACCTTTAATCTGAAATACAAATTTTAAGTTTTCTTCTTCTTTATCTAAGTAGTTTGTTAAAGATAAAAGTCTATCTTTATATGAAAGACTATCAATATACTCTGTACTTGTCCTATTCCAATTACTACATTCAATTTTATGAGGAAAATTTGTATGTATATAATCATCCTTATCAATAATTTGATAATTTGAGAAAATATGACTAATAATTTGAATAATTGTTTTAAATGAGTACTTTTTATGAATTAATTCAAATATTATTATATTTGTCAAGCATTTTATTTTATCTATATTCAAATTTGATTCATCAGTTAAAATTTTTGATAATTCCTTAATAGCTTCTTTCCCAAGTACAAAATTATCAAACTTTAAATATGCCATTTTAAGCAAATGCAATAAATAGCTATAATCAGAAGTATTTTTTTGTGCTTCCAAGATAAGACTTAATGTTGGTTTTATAAAAGATATTCCATCTACATCTAAATTAGAGAACTTACCAAGTGACTCTACAAAAAATTTTTTATTGTCTTTATTTGACAAGTTCTTTCTTTCGATTTCTTCAATAAACTCTTGAATTAATTCTTTAGGGTTATAAATAATTGAATGTGTTAATTCTTTTTCTATACTATCTTGATGAGTGAAATCTCGCCAATAGTCTATAAAAAATTGTATTTTTGATTCTATAACTTTATTAGCCTCTTCTAATTCATTGCTCATGATTCCTCTTTTCTTTACACAAACATCTGTTGCAACAATGCTTTTTTAAACTCTTTTGTTTGTTCTAATTGTTTTTGAGTTTGCTCTAATTTTGTATCTATTGTGGATAAAAAGTTTGCTATTTTTGTTTGTTCATCAAATGAGGGTAATTTAATCTTTAAATACGAATATTCAGAAATCCAATACCTTTTATGCTCACCTATTGGAAAATGCAGTTTTTGAATAAATTCATAAACAAATTTTAAATTAATATCTTGATGCTTTACTTTTAATAGTTTCATTGCAGAGGATTTTACTTTAAAGTTAAAATTAACATAATGATTTGCAGTTGTAAAGTCATCAAAAATTATCACTGGACTATTTACATAAACTCCATTTTTTTCATTTGTATAACCTAAAATAAAAGTTTTTCCTGCTGTTAGAACTGGTGTATTGTAACTATTATTATACTCTGTACTTTCTACAATATATTTTGTTGGTTGTTCATAATCTAAAATTTCTTTTAATCGTGTTTCTTCCCAATCACAAAACTCACTTCCATCATCATCTTTAAATCTAATCTCTTGATTAAATATTTTTTGCATCACACCTTTTTTATACTCTTTTAGTAAGGTTTCTTTTTTTGTAAGTTGTTCTATTTTTGTATCAACAGAAGTTAAACAAGAAGCTATTTTTTCTTGTTCTTGTTGTAATGGTACATAAATAAATACTTTAGATAGTGTTTCTTGACCTACATTGTATCTTGTACTACCATTGCTTTTAGTAGTTATTTCCTTTCTTGCAAGATTAGTTTTAAGCATATAATTCATAAACTCAGGATAATAATCTTGTTTTGCTTTTCCTCTAATAACAAAACCACCAAAAGTGGCTGGTATTTCTTTATCTAAATAAACAATTGATTGTCCAGCATCTTCTCTAACTTCTGAACTTCTTTGAAATAATATATCTCCATATTCAACTATGTTTTTTTCGAAAATATCTTTCTTTACATCAACACTTCCAATAATATTTTTATGAGTGATAGTATTATTATTAATAATATCTAAGACATTAATGAATTTATAACCTTTTCCATATTGTTCTTTTGTTGCATTAATCCCATTTTTAAATGTAAAATAACTACCAAGAGTTGAAAACTTCCAATCTCCATTAAACTCTTTAAATCTTAACTTAGGTATTCTACTCATAATATACCTTCTAAAATGGAGTAGAGATATTTAGTTCTCTACAAAAGTTAGCAATAGTATCATCAGTAGTTTTCATATCAATATCAAGTGCTTTTAGTTTTTTTGATACTTCATCTAAATCTACAACTTCCTCTTCTTCAAATGTATCAACATATCTTGGGATATTTAAGTTATAGTCATTCTCTTTTATCTCTTCTATTGATGCTATATGAGAGTATTTATCTTCTGTTGTTCTATTTCTGTAAGTAGATACTATTTTTTCTATATCTTCACTTCTTAGATAGTTTTGATTTTTAGCTTTCTCAAAATGATTTGATGCATCTATAAACAGTACATTTTCACTATCTTCTCTACATTTTTTAAATACTAAAATACAAGTAGGAATAGAAGTACCATAAAAGATATTTGAAGGCAATCCTATAACTGCATCTAAATAGTTTCTATCTTCTATTAGATACTTTCTTATATGACCTTCTGCAGCTCCTCTAAATAATACCCCATGAGGCAATACTATAGCCATAGTACCATTATCATCAAGGTGATGAATCATATGTTGTACAAATGCAAAGTCTGCTTTTGATTTAGGTGCAAGTTTCCCATATTGCGAAAATCTATCATCACTCATATGTAATGGATTTGCTGACCATTGAGCAGAAAACGGAGGATTTGCAACTATTGCTTCAAATCTTTCATCTATATGTTGTGGTTGTTCTAATGTATCTTCTTGTTTTATATCAAACTTTCTATAATGTACATCATGCATAATCATATTCATTCTTGCAAGATTGTAAGTAGTTCTATTTAACTCTTGTCCATAAAAACTTGATACATCTTCTACTTCTTTTGCAACTCGCAAGAGTAATGAACCTGAACCACAAGTTGGGTCATAAACTGATTTTAGTTTTGATTTTTTAGTAGTTACTATTTTTGCTAATATTTTAGAAACTTCTTGAGGTGTATAAAACTCACCTGCTTTTTTACCTGCACCACTTGCAAATTGAGCTATAAGATACTCATAAGCATCTCCAAGTACATCTCTATCATGGTTTTTTAGTTCAAAATCTATTTTGTTTAAGTGTGCAAGTACTTTTGAAATAAGGGTATTTTTGGCTTCTTCTGTTCTTCCAAGTTTTGTAGAAGTAAGGTCAAGGTCTTCAAAGAGGTGTTCAAAGTCATCTTCACTTTCATGACCCATTGTTGATTGTTCTATATGTCTAAGAACTTCTGTTAAGTCTTCAAGGATAAAGTTGTTTGTATCACCATTACCTTTTTCTGCCATTGCTGAAAATAATTCATTTGGTTTTAGGAAATATCCAAGTTGTTCTATACTATCTTCTTTAATAGCATCACACATCTCTTTATGCTCTTCATTAGTTGAACAGTCAAGTTCTGTAAATTTGATACCATCTTCTGCTAAAAGGTCATTTGCGAAGTCTTCTATTTTTTCTGATAAGTATTTGTAAAAAATGAATCCAAGAATATAATCCCTAAACTCATCTGCATCCATCTTACCTCTAAGCTCATTTGCTATATTCCAAAGTTGCTGTTCTAATCTTTTCTTCTGTTCTTCACCCATACTTTATAATCCTTTTATTAATAGTTTTATTTTATCTAAAAATTTATTTAATTAATGTTTTAAAAATAATACCTAGGATTTAGATCTGGAGTGAGCGAGCATAGTTTGGCTTATAAAATAAATCTTACAATTTATTGCCAAACTATATTAAAACACTATACCCATGGAATGAGTCTATCGTTCACTAAATTGTACTTTTATATACTGATACAATAAGGCTTCTTCGTGGGTAATGCGATCCGATATATCTATCATATCATTATCATTAGTGTCTATTGATGATTTTAATGTACAATAGGTTGCAGTAACTAGACTTAGATAGAGTTGCCTTTAGTTTGGTTGAGAATCTAGTATCATACACTACGCCATTTCTGTATATAGTCCAGTGGAGCAGTAAAACAAAAGTTTTACCACCGCTTAGCTTCAAAAGTTTCCAATTTCGCTACAACCGATGTACGGTCTCTTTTTTATTTATTCACTAAATGGCGTTTTGTGAGTTACCTACAAACTAGAATCAGCCTCACAGATAGTGAACTACAGCAGACATAGAGATTATGCCTATCATTTTAACAGACAATACTTTATCCTCAACATTGAAGTTGATTTTTTAAAAAAATATTGATTTATGAAATTTTTTTTGTTATAGTGTCAATCTTAGATTAATAGCTCGGGTGGTCGCCAAACTTTCACGGGCTATTATATACCTCCTTTTTTAATACACATTTTTAATACAAAATGAATATCCATTTAAAAATTTTAAAAGTAATTATGATTAGACCGTAAGATACTTGGCAGTTACATACAATCCAATTATAAATACTTAGAGAATGACAGCTCTATCGAGCGATAAGACTATCATACAAGATTTATGCACTGCCATGCTCTAAATATTTATGGAACTAGTTTAGCAGTTAAAAGAAAGTTTGTACATAAAAGTTTTTTTGATGAATTTGGATAATGTAGATGAATCTATAAAAATCATTATAGATGTATTTGTATCTTATTTTGAAAGAGTGAGATTTTTTGTTTAAGTTGATAAATTAGTAAAATTTATTTTGTAAAATTGGGTATTTGTGAAGGAAATATGATTTTTTGGAAAATTACTGATAAGTTATGCACTTGGATTTTTAATACACATAGTATTAAAAGCTGTATTAAAAAAATATTTTGTATTAAAAATGTATTAAAAATAAAATATTGATATAATTGTATTTTGTTTTTAGAAGTCTTTTAAAGTTAGTTTTTATGGGGATTTTGAATGGCTCCGGCACCTGGGATCGAACCAGGGACCAAATGATTAACAGTCATCTACTCTACCGCTGAGCTATGCCGGAACTTGTAAGTTAAAAAGTGTTTGTCTTTTTAAGTGGCAGAATTATAGTCTAAAAACATTAATCTAAACTGAAAAAAGTGATTCTTTTTTGTAAAATTTACATTCTATATAATAGAAGCATAAAAAAAGCTCTCAAATATAAAATTTGAGAGCTTTTTTATATTTTAAAAGTTAAAACTAAAAAGCTTTAGCCATAACAGTATTTAATCTTTTTGTAAATGCTACAGTATCTTTGATTTCCATTCCTTCAGACATTTTTGCTTGGTCTAATAATAGCCATGAAATATTTTCGATCATAGTATCATCTGAACAACCATTTAAAGCTTTTACAATCTCATGATCAGGATTGATCTCTAAGATAGGAGCTGATTCTGGTACTTCTTGTCCCATTGCTTTCATCATTTGAGCCATTTGAGCCATAGGATCGTTTGCATCTTTAACAACACAAGATGGAGAATCAGAAAGTCTGTTAGTAGTTTTTACCTCTTTCACTTCTGCACCTAATACACCAGTGATTTTTTCAACGATAGATTTGAATTTTTCTTCTACTTCTTTTTTCTCTTCTTCTGTTTGTTCTGTTTTTGGAGCTTCACAAGATGTAATATCTTTTAAATCCCAATCTTTATATGAACCGATACCTGGAGTGATAACTTCATCAATCTCTTTGTCATCTAAGATAAGAACTTCAATATTATTTTTCTTATAACTTTCTAATAATGGAGAGTTTCTAAGAACTTTTTCATCATCACCTATAATGTAGTAGATAGCTTTTTGTTCAGTATCAGCTCTATCTTTATATGCTGCAAGAGATGTCATATTTTCTGTGTCGTTTGTAGATTTGTATCTTACAAGCTCTAAGATTGCATCTTTATTTACATGATCTTGGTATACACCCTCTTTTAGAGGTCTGTTGTATTGAGCTGTAAACTCTTTATATTTCTCTTCATCTTTAGCTAGTTTTTTGATTTCACTTAAAACTTTTTTAACAGAAGATTGTTTGATGTTTGCCATGATTTTATTTTCTTGTAAAATCTCTCTTGAAACATTTAATGGTAAATCTTGACTATCTATGATACCTCTAACAAATCTTAAGTATGTAGGTAAAAGCTCTTTTTCATCATCAGTGATAAATACTTTTTTAACATACAGTTTAACTCCTGGTTGATAGTCAACTCTATACATATCCATAGGAGCAATAGCAGGAATATAGAATAATGTAGTATATTCACTAACACCCTCTGCTCTTGTATGTACATAAGCCATAGGATCAGTAGAGTCATGAGAGATAGTTTTGTAGAACTCATTGTAATCTTCAGCTTTTAGTTTTGCTTTTGGCTGACTCCAAAGTGCAGTTGCTTCGTTTGCTTGCTCTCTTTTGTTTTCCATAGATTTTTTTGGTTCTTTTCCAGCTTTTTTATCTTCTTCACTTAACTCTTCAGTTACTTCTTCATCAAAGATTAAGAAAATTGGGTAAGCGATATGATTTGAGTATTTTTTAACGATAGTTTCTACTCTAGGTTTAGAAACAAATTCACTGATCTCTTCCTCTTTTAGTTTGATGTAGATAACAGTACCATGCTCTTCTTTTACACAAGGAGATAAATCAAAACTTCCTGAACCATCACTTGACCATTTGAACCCTTGCTCTTCACCTGCTTTTTTAGAGATAACATCAACTTTATCAGCTACCATAAATACAGAGTAGAAACCTACACCAAATTGACCAATTAAGTTGCTATCTTTTTTTGCGTCACCTGTTAGGTTTTCCATGAAAGATTTAGTACCTGATTTAGCAATAGTACCAATAGAAGCGATTAAGTCTGCTTCATTCATACCAATACCATTGTCAACGATTGTTAAAGAGTTATCTTCTTCATCAATTTTGATGTTGATTTGTGGAGTAGATTCTATACCTTTTAGTTTTTCATCTGTTAATTTTAAGTACTCTAGTTTATCAATAGCATCACTTGCGTTTGATACTAGCTCTCGTATAAAAATCTCTTTGTTTGAGTATAGTGAGTGTGTCATAAGTTGTAGTAGTTGCCCTACTTCTGTTTGAAATTCATGTTTAGCCATATAATATATTCCTTTTTTTATGTAATTTATTAAATTTTAGGGTGAAATTTTAACATAAGTTTATAAAAGAAAGCTAAAGTTTTATAAATAATTAGCACTTTTATTAATTGAGTGCTAAATATATTTTTATAATTAATAATCTTTATTATATATAATTTATCGCATTTTAGATACAATTCGTAAAAATATACTCAATAATAGGAATAATAATATGTTAGAAACTCAAGAAGAATTTAAAGCAAAAGTTGCAGATATCCAATCTCAAAGCTGGTACAAAAACCCAATCGGTTTTGGTATAGCTAGAGTTGATAGAGGTCAATTAAATAGTGATAAAATACTACAAGCTACATACCCAGTTGTAAACTGGAATGAAAACTTTGGTTCTGCTGCTATATTTATGGATGCTTTAAAAGAATCAGGTGTAGAAGTTGATACTACTAAATCAGAAGCAGTATTTGCTATTACAGATGATTTTGTAGCTAACTGTATCAAAAGTTTTAACCCATATATCGAAGAAGCTGAGGGTGAAGCTCATAAAAATGTACAACTTATTTTAAATCTTTCTGCATTACCAAGAGAGCTTGGTTTATCTGCTGATGATTTCAAAGTTGTATTTGTATTTGAAGATGAAAATGCTTTAAGTGTTGAAGCTGCTTATTTAAAATTAAACGCTCTTTCTACAGGAAAAGCACCATTAAGAAGTCTTAATTTAAATGGTATCTTTGGACTATTACACAATGTAGCTTGGGAAGGTAACAACCCTATTGAGTTAGATTGGTTAAGAGCAAATGAATTAACTCTTAAATTAACAGGAAAATATCCAAACATCGATGCTGTAGATAAGTTCCCTCGATTCCTACAACATGTTATCCCTGCTGATAACACAAGAATCCTAGATACTGCAAAAGTTAGATTTGGTGCTCAATTAGCTGCTGGAACTACTGTTATGCCTGGTGCTGCTTATATTAACTTTAATGCTGGAACAGAAGGTTCTGTTATGGTTGAAGGAAGAATTTCTTCTTCTGCTGTTGTTGGTGCTGGTTCTGATGTTGGTGGTGGTGCTTCTATCCTTGGTGTTCTTTCTGGTACAGATGGTGTTCCAGTTTCTATTGGTGAAAACACATTATTAGGTGCTAACTCTTGTACTGGTACTGCAATCGGTGACTCTTGTATCTTAGATGCTGGTGTTACAATCCTTCCAGGAACAAAAATCACTTTATCTGAAAAAGCAGTTGCTGCAATTTCTGAAGCAAATCCAGAAAAAGAGATCTCTGTACTTATGAGAGGTATGGACTTCCAAGGTGTAAATGGTGTACATTTTAGACAAAACTCTGTAAATGGTCAAATTATTGCTATGAGATCTACAAGAGAAGTTAAACTGAATGCAGACTTACACTAAGTCTAAAACACTTAACTTATATCAACCACAAAATGGGTATTGCTACAATAGCGATACCCATTTTTTATATAATTTCATTTGTAAAAATTTAGAAAAATATAAAAATATAAAAGGTAATCTTTTAGATATAGGAAGTGGTAGTGGGATACTTGGGCTTTTAGTTGCACGTGATTATCCAAAACTCAATCTAAACCAATGTGAAATCCAAAAAAGTTTTCAGTTTTTAACACAGAAAAATTCTGAAGTAAACGGAATAGAAAATACGCTCCATAAAGGAAGTATTGTAGACTATACTTTTGATAAACAGTTCGATTATATAGTTTCTAATCCTCCATTTTATCATAGCGATGTGATAAAAAGTGAAAATGAATCTTTAAAAATAGCTCGATATAGTGATAGTATGCCTTTAGATCAGTTTATTTCTAAATCTGCAAAAATACTTAAAAATAACGGAAAATTTTTCTTTTGTTATGATGCGAAACAGTTAGATAAAATTGTAGAATATATAGGAGAATCAAAACTAAATATGGAAGCTGTACAGTTTCTACACCCAAACGCTTCAAAGGAAGCAAGTTTAGTAATGGTATATGCAAGGATTGGTTCTAAGTCACCTTTAAAGATACTGCCACCATTTATCATGTTTGATGACAATGGGGAGTTTAGAGATGAAGTAAATGCCATTTATGATAAATGTGCTACACATAGTATAAAGTGTGATGTAACAATCTAAATGGAAAAGCTTTAAAAGCTTGCCCATTCATCATTTGAAATATTAGATACTACAGGTTTAATGTTTGACTGACTTTGTTTATGAGTATTTGTTGATACTTTCTTTGTAGTTTGTATGTTTGAATTTACTTTTGTATTAGTTGTATGAGATAAATTGGTTTTCATATCTTTTGCTTGAACATCCTCTTTTCCTAAAAACTCTTTAGCGTTAGCGTTACTTACTACAAGTTTTGCAATAGTATCTGTAGAGAAAGCTACATCGTGTGTTTGCGATGCAATCATAGCATTTTGTTGTGTTCGTTGATCTAAGTTATTAACAGCATCATTTATTTGATTTATACCTGTAAGTTGCTCTTTACTCGCCATCTCTACATCTTTAATGAGACTAATAGTTTGTGAGATACTTGTATTGAGTGTTGTATAACCACTTATCATAGCATCTGCAATTTTTTTACCACCATTTGCTTTTCCTGTTGCATTTTCAACTAATGATTTAATTTCATTGGCTGCTTCAGCTGATCTTGCAGCTAAATTTCTTACCTCTTGTGCAACTACAGCAAAACCTTTCCCTGCTTCACCTGCTGTTGCAGCTTCAACTGCTGCATTAAGTGATAAAATATTTGTTTGAAATGCAATTTGATCAATTACTGTTATTGCTTCATTTATTGCATTTACTTCTGTGTCTATTTCTGTCATAGCTGTTGTTGTTTGAGAGGCTAAAGCTTCACCTTTTGAAGCAGATTCTGTAACATTTGAAGCAAGTTCTGCCATTTGGATAATATTATTTGTATTATTTGAAATATTGCTTGTAATCTCTTCAATAGCTGCAGCTGTTTCCTCTAGTGCAGCTGCTGATTCATTTGAATTTTTATTGAGCATATCTACATTTTTTAATAAAAGATCAGAACTATTATCAAGAGTTAATCCATTTGATTTATTTTCTACTAACATCTCATTTACAACATTTGCTAAACTATTTAGTCCTTGCGAAACTTCACCTAGATTGTTTCCTGTTAGTCGATGTCTAAAATCAAGTTTTTGATAAAGAGATAAAGCTTCTTCAATCTTATTTAAATCACCATCAACCTTTGTAGAGACAACTTTAAATAAATCATTTACACCATTTTTAAGTTCTTCTATCCCTTCATTTGTAGTTGATTGTGTTATTGTTTGCTCCATAACACCTGTCTTTGCTAACTCAATCGCTTTTTGAACAGCCTCAATAACTTTTTTTGACTCTGTTATATCTTGAGCAAATTTTACTACACGAGTCACTTTCCCACTTTTATTTTTTACAGGAGTATATGAAGCTTGAATCCAAATCGACTGACCATCTTTTCTTATTCTTTCAAATTCATTGATTTGTGATACCCCATCTGCTAAGTCTTTCCAAAAATCACTGTAAGCTTGTGTTGTAACATATGTTTTATCACAAAACATTCTATGATGCTTCCCCACTGTTTCATCTAAATTATAGCCGAGTACATTTAGAAAGTTATTATTTGCATCTATTATTGTACCATCTGGTTTAAATGAGATAATTGCATAATTTTCATCCATTGCACTCAATCGAGCTGATTCTTCGTCTGTTTTTCCAAAATGAAACATTTTTTATTTCTCCTAGTTTTTTTTATTTATTTATTATATCTTTTTATGTTAAGGATAAAGTAAAAATTATAATTATAATTTACATTTTTGGATTAATATACAACCTATGTAAATTTCTTATCTCAAATAGTTTTAAGGATAAAAGGAATAAAATTCTAAAAATTTGAAAGGAGATATAGATATGAAACTATTAAAAGGGTTTGGAAAAAACTATTTTACTTTTGGTGCTATTCTGGCATCATCTGTCGAACAAAAACTTCAAAGTCAAGTTTCATCTATATTTTCGCTCTTTCACAATACTGTACTAAAAGAAGATAAAGAGTTCGAAGAGGATGATCCTCCTTGTGAACTTTTACTTATTTCTTCTCTTGTTCAAAGAAAATCTTGTCATTGTAACTGTGTCTATAATTTAAAAACTAGACTTGCTCTTGTGGGCTATAAATATATCCCACGATGTCCATTTTACACTACTTATTTTGCTTTTAGAAGAACTGGCGTACACCCTCCTCTCTTACCACTTTAATTAACCCAAAAAAACAAAATTATAAATATTAAAGGATTAGTAATGTCAAAAAATTACATAGTAGGATTTCCAAGAATTGGAGAACAAAGAGAGCTTAAAAAAGTTTTAGAAAGTTTCTGGGCAAATAAGTGTCCATTTCGAGAGGTAAATAAAGTAGCAGGGGAACTAAAAAAGAGACATTGGTTACAGCAAAAAAATGCAGGTATAGAATATATCAGTTCAAATGACTTTAGCCTTTATGACAATATGTTAGATACTATAGTTTTATTGGGTGCTATTCCTAAAAGATTTCAGTATTTAAAAGATGAAGAGTTATATTTTTCTATGGCAAGAGGAAATAGATCTAGTGTAGCTATGGAGATGACAAAATGGTTTAATACAAACTATCATTACATCGTGCCTGAACTAAGTCTAAACGATAACTATATATTAAATTCTAAGAAAATTATAAAAGAGTATAAAGAAGCAAAAGCATTAGGGATCAAAACAAAAATAAATTTGATAGGTCCAATAACTTTTTTAGCACTTTCAAAAAGAATAGATAGAGGAGATACATTTGGGTTAGTAAATAAGATTTTACCTATTTATGAAGAGTTATTAAATGAAATTGCACAATTAGATGAAAATATTACAGTGCAAATCGATGAGCCTGTATTTGTTAAAGACAATGAACCAAAAGTATTGAGTCTTATTAAATCTACATACGATAGATTGTCTACTGTTAGTGCAAATCTTAAAATTATTGTTACTACATATTTTGAACACTCAAATGAGGCTACAAAAATACTTATAGAAACTCCTATTTGGGGAGTTGGGCTTGACTTTTTACATGGTGATGAAAATATAAATCTACTTGATGAGATTGCAAATAGTGGTAAAAAACTTATTGCAGGTGTGGTAGATGGTAGAAATATATGGAAAAATGATATTGAACAAACAATAAAATTACTTGAAAGTATCTCAAGTGTTGTATCTAAAGATAATATTATTATCTCATCATCTTGTAGTCTTTTACACACACCTTTTACTTTGCAGTATGAAGAGAAACTTGATGCGGAGATTAAAAACTGGTTGAGTTACTCGTATGAAAAACTTGATGAGATATCTTTAGTATCAAAAGTCTTTTTTGAGGGGCTTAACTCATTAAATGTGGAAGATAAAAAAGATTATGAAGATAATATAGCGGCAAATCATAGTCGAAAAAACTCTTCACTTATACATAATAAAGAGGTTCAAAATAGAGTTCAAAACCATTCTAAACTACAAAGAGATGGTTTATATGAAGATAGAATCAAAATCCAAAAAGAACTTTTACAATATAAAGATTTAGCAACTACGACTATTGGTTCATTTCCTCAAACTCAAGAGGTAAGAAAAGGAAGAAGAGAGTTCAAGAATAATCAAATCAGATATGAAGACTATGAAAAACAGATGAAACAGTATATTGATGATTGTATTGTTTTTCAAGAGGATTGTGGACTAGAAGTACTTGTTCACGGTGAGCCAGAAAGAAATGATATGGTTGAGTACTTTGGAGAACAACTACAAGGGTATGGATTTTCACAAAATGGTTGGGTACAAAGTTATGGTAGTAGATGTGTGAAACCACCTTTTATATACGGAGATATTAGTAGACCAAAACCTATGACAATTGACTGGATCACTTATGCCCAAAGTAAAACTAAGAATATAATGAAAGGTATGCTAACAGGTCCAGTTACTATTTTGAATTGGTCTTTTGTAAGAGATGATAAGCCAAGAGATGAAGTATCAAAACAAATTGCAGTTGCATTAAGTGATGAGATAGATGATTTGCAAAATGCTGGTATAAAAATCATTCAAGTTGATGAAGCGGCATTTAAAGAAGGTTATCCATTACGAAAACAAAAAATAAAAATATATGAAGAATGGGCTGTAAGAGACTTTAAGATATCTGTAAGTTCTGCAAAGAAAGAAACTCAAATACATACTCATATGTGTTATAGTGAGTTCAATGATATTATTAAAACGATTGAAGATATGGATGCAGATGTGATATCTATAGAAACAGCAAGAAGTGGTAACGAACTTTTGAAAGTTTTTAAAGAGGTTGGATATAAACAAGAAGTTGGTCCAGGTATTTATGATATCCATAGTCCAAGAATACCAAGTGTAGAAGAGATGGTGAATCAGATAAAACTACTTCTTGAAGTATTACCAAAAGAGCAATTATGGATAAACCCTGATTGTGGTTTAAAAACAAGAAAATGGGAAGAGGTAAAACCAAGTTTAGAAAATATGGTAAAAGCTGTAGAGATTGTAAGAGAAGAGTTAAAATAGTATAGAAAAAAGAAAGATTATACCAAGTATAATCTTTCTTGATATTTTACCAGAGTGACACAGAACTTGTATTACTATATTTAGAGTGAAGTTTTGTTTTTAATCCAATATTTTTTCCATAGATTGGTGTAAAATAGTAGCTTCAATGAATTCCTCCCCAAATGGAGTAAATCCTAGTTTTAAATAAAAATTGATGGCTTGTTTTTGCGCACCAAGATAAACGCGATTATAATGATTTTTAACTGCTACATCTATTAATGATGTAATAATTTTAGAACCAATATTTTGACCACGATATTTTTTTAAAACAGCAACACGACCAATATGACCATCTTTTAAAATACGACCAGTTCCAACAGCTTTATCTTTTATAAAAACTAAAGTGTGGATAGCAGAATTATCCAATCCATCGTACTCAATTTCAGGGTCTATCCCTTGCTCATTGATAAAAACTTCATTTCGAATAGAGTGTATATACTTTCTATTTATATTATCAAAATCAACATTTTTTATTTGCAACATTATTAACCTTAATCTATTATAAATGTATCTCTAAAGCAATAGGACAGTGATCACTCCCCATATATTCATTCATAATATACGCATCTTTTATAGAGTTTTTTAAATCTTCACTTACATAAAAATAGTCAATTCTCCAGCCTACATTGTTTGCTCGTGCATTTGCTCTATATGACCACCAGCTATAAAGTTCCTCTTCGTCACCCTTTATATGCCGTAAAGTATCAACATATCCATGTGCAAGAAATTTATCCATCCATTCTCTCTCCATAGGTAAAAAGCCCGATTTTTTTTCATTTGCTTTTGGTCGTGCTAAATCTATAGGGTGGTGAGCAGTATTTACATCACCACAAACAATAATAGAGAAACCATCTTTTTTTAAAGTTTCACAGTGTTCTAAAAATCGATCATAAAAACCCATCTTATAAACAAGTCTTTCCTCTTTACTTTGTCCATTTGGAAAGTATACATTAAAGTATGCTACTTTTTTATCACCAAATTCAAAATGCGCTTCATTGATGCGTCCCTCGTCTAATATGTCAACATTTTTTGTGTTGTCATGAAAAAATGGTTCTATATCACTATAAAGTGCTGTTCCAGAGCGCCCTTTTATGCTACAAGGATTGATATGTCTAAAACTAAACTCTTTATCAAAAATCGTTGCAGGGATTTGATCTTCTTCTGCTTTTATCTCTTGAAGTCCTAAAATATTTACGGTTTCATTATCAACCCACTTTAAAGCTTCTTTTTTTTCAACTGCTCTGATACCATTTACATTCCATGAAATAAATCTATATGTTTTCATCATCTACCTTAGTTTTATTATATCTTTGAATTATAACAAATCTTATTTGAGTTTTATATCTTCTAATTGAGGTACATCTTTTTTTTCAGGTTTTGTTGGTTCTTTTGGCTGTTTTAGCATAAAAGGTTTTATTTTTTGAAGACCACCTGAGCCGATTCTCGAAAACTCTCGTGTGTTAATCATCTGTTCACTTTTACCACCGTGCATATCTATTTTGATAGTTTTATCATTGTTGAATGCGTAGTTTGCAAAAAGTTGAGCACTAAAAAAAAAGAGTGTAATCATTAAAATTTGTTTCATTGTATTCCTTATTCTGTTGTTCAAAAAAGTGTTTTTTGAACAGGCTTTATTTTTTTAGATTTTTGTATACACTCTATAGTGTCATTTTTTACACTATTTACAACATCGTTTACTTCTATTATATCTATTTTTTCGTTTGAGTATGGAGTGTATAAGTTGTTGAGTGTTTCAAAATTTGATTGATTATTAAGCCATTTTATCCAGTCGTTTTTTTGTAATATTACGGGCATTCTATCATGTATAGCTTCTATTTTTGAGTTTGGTTGTGTTGTAAGAAGTGCACAGCTTAAGATAGTTTTCCCTGTGATATTATCATGCCAGTACTCATAAACTCCAGCAAATGCAAGGTAGTTGTCTGTTGATGAGTGTATCATATATGGTGTACTTGTTTTTGTTTGATTATCTTTCTTCCACTCATAGTATCCATTTATAGGGATGATACAACGCCTTTGTTTATAGGCTTCTCTAAAACTACTTTTTTCAAATACCGTTTCACTTCTTGCATTGATATTGATATTTGTTCTATCATTTGCCCAAGATGGTATAAGTCCAAAGTGTGCATAGGTATAGATTTTTGTATTGGTAAATATAGGTATGTTTATTGTTGGTGCAATATTATATCGTTTAAATAATACTTGAATATCATCTTGAAAATTTCCAAAAGTTTTAAAAATATCTTCTTTAAATAAGATATCGTCGTATATAGCTAATCTTCCTGGCATTTATGTTTCTACTTATTTAAGGTATTTAAAGTAGTCATCTCTTGGTATCTCTTTTGCACCTAAAGATTCTAAATGATTGTTATGTACTTGGCAGTCGATAAGTTTAATTCCATTTTGTTTTGCTTGTTCACAAAGATAATAAAAAGCTACTTTTGAAGCATCTTTTACATCTGAAAACATACTCTCACCACAAAAAATATCATCAACCATAATACCATATAATCCACCTACGAGTTTGTCATCTAAATAACACTCAATAGAACTAGCATACCCTAAATTAAAAAGATTTGTATAAGCCGTGATAAATGGCTCGCTTATCCAAGTATCATCTTCATCTTTTCTTTTGATACTTGAACATCTATTTATAACCTCTTCAAATTTTTCATTTGACTTGATTACAAAACCTTTGTTTTTGATAGTTCTTTTAAGACTTTTAGTAAGTCTAAATTCATCAGGAAAGAGTACCATTCTCTCATTTGGAGAGTACCAGTGAATATAATTATACTCGTCTATAAACCAAGGGAATAGTCCGTTTTTATAGGCATTGATGATTCTTTGAGGATGAAAGTCTCCACCTATTGCTACGAGGTCATTTTTCATCATATCTAGTGTTGGGAAATTGAGGTTTTCATCATCTAATAAATAGATGCCCTCTTGTTTATCTATGAGTTCCATTAATCGTATGGTATCTCATTTTAAATAAAACTACAACTATATAAGATATAATATATCTATGAATGATTACACAACAAAATTAACAACACATAGAGAGTTTTATCCGATGTCTGATTTGGATTGGTCTGTTGAGAGTGATCGGGGTCGAATCATATCTACCCCTGCTTTTAGAAGACTACAAAAAAGAACACAAGTTTTTGCATTAGAACTAAATGCTGCTGTAAGAAGTAGACTTACTCACTCACTAGAAGTATCTCAAACAGCTCGTTTCATAGCTAAAACTATTTTAAAAAAGTTAGATGACCCACATTTAAATACAATGGCAAATGCTTTTGTTTCTACTTCTGAAATGGCTAGTTTACTTCACGATATAGGAAACCCTCCTTTTGGACACTTTGGTGAAACAGCTATAAACGAATGGATGGAAAAGTGTTGTGACAACTATTTGATGAATCTTTATGGAAATGAAAAACTAAAAGAGAAACTCAAAAAAGATTTATGTTCTTATGATGGAAATGCACAAGCAATAAGAATAGTTCATAAACTACAAAGATTGAACCTTTCATATACACAAACAGCCTCCATCATAAAATATACAAGGGGTGCTTTTGAAGATAAGTCTGAAGATGATAGTTTCTCATATTTAGAGAAAAAACCTGGGTACTATTTTAGTGAAAAAGATTTTGTGGAGAATCTTAGTGAAACATTAGCAATCAAACCAGGACATAGGTTTCCTCTTACATATATTATGGAAGCTGCTGATGATATCTCATATTTAAGTGCAGATATAGAAGATGCTGTAGATAAAGGAATCTTAACGCTTGATAAAATTTATGAGCTGATAAAAGTAGAGTCTTACAAAGTAAATGACAAATATGGCACAAATGAAACTATGCTTTTAGATATCGTTGAAGATAATTATTTTAAAGCAAAAAGTAAAGAGGATGAGCCCTATCAGTTCAATATGTTTTTAACACTCACAAGAGCACAACTGATATATAAACTAGTAAATTATGTTTCAAATCTCTATATAGAAAATCATGATGCAATTTTTGAGGGTTCTTTTAACAATGCTCTTTTAGAGTTTGACAAGTTTCATGAGTGTTCTATAGCTATAGAAATCTTACAAAATATATCTGTAGAGTATATTTACTCCAATACTCAAGTACAAGAGCTTGAACTCAAAGGATATGCTATTATTCAAGGATTATTTGATATTTATGAACCTCTTTTAAAACTTACAACATATGAATTTGAGATGTTACTAAATGGAGAAAAAATCAAATGTTTGATTTGTAAAAATCTGCTTTCAAGGCTCTCAAAAAAACACTTAGTGGCATATAAAAAAAGTGTAAGTACTTTAAAAGATAATGAAAATGAAGATATTTTAGAATGGTATTATCGAGCTCGATTAGTTATAGATTATATTAGTGGTATGACAGATGATTATTCTTTGTATGAATATCAGGCATTAACAGCCTGATATATTTTACATCCCTAAAGTATCTAAAATTTTATTTTCTACATCTCTTAGTGAGATAAAAGGTTTTGTTATATAATCAGTTGCACCTATAGTATCTGATTTTATAATTTTTTCCTCTGTTGAATATGCTGTCATCATTATAACATGCTGATTTTTATTGTTATTTTTAATCTCTTCAAGTAAATCCAATCCATTTACCTCAGGCATCATGATATCTAACAATACTAAATCATAATCCCCTTTTAAAACTTTAGGCATAGCAAGCTTTGCGTTAGAATAAGTTTCTATCTCAAAAACCCCTTTTCTTAATAAATATTTTTTTAGTACATCTAAGATATTTTCTTCATCATCAATAATAACTATTTTTTTCATTTTTTTCCTTTTTATTTAAACTTTTCTACTTTTACTGTATCTAACACTTTGAAGATCTCTACAGTCGAATTCTCTATTCTTTCCCCTAAGTTGATCAATGTCTCATTGCTTGCATCATGACTATTTTCTTCTAGGAACTCTTGAACATCTTCAGAAACATTTTTATGTATCTCTGTCAATCTTTTCCAGTTTGCTGTTTTTACAAACTCTTCATTATTTCGTTCTGATTTTACAATCCAATTAGTAAGATTAAAATCATTTGCAGTTTTAATTGTTTTATCATCTAGATTTGCAAATGCATTATCTTTATATAAAATATATTGGAGTTTTAAATCATTTAGTTCATTTACAAGGTTTAAATCACCTATTTGTTCTTTTGCACTTGGTTTAAATTTTGCATGTTTCGCAACTGCAATTAAGTTTTCCGATAAATTTCTTACATCGACAGCAAGTTCAGCAATATTTGTAGCATCGCTTGCATTCTCTTGTGTATTTTTATCTAAAATACTAATTGCATCATTAATTTGTGAAATACCTTTTTGTTGTTCGCTACTTGCTTGAGAAACATTATCTATGATATTTTTTGTTTTAACAATTGCATCTTGAAGTTCTTCATATCCATGAATCATTTTATCTGCAATCATTTTCCCTTTGTTTGCTTTTTCAGTTGCATTCTCAACAATATTTTTAATCTCTTTTGCTGCTTCTGCTGATCGTGATGCAAGGTTTCTAACCTCTTGTGCAACAACAGCAAAACCTTTACCAGCTTCACCTGCTGTTGCAGCTTCAACTGCTGCATTTAGACTTAAAATATTTGTTTGGAAAGAGATTTGATCTATTACAACAATAGCATCAGCAATAGATGTCACTTCTTTATTGATCTCCTCCATTGAGATAACTGTTTGAGAAGCTAACTCTTGACCATTTGTTGCCGAGTTCATTACGATATCATCGATCGCTTGCATCTCTCTAATATGAGAAGAACTATTTTGAATATTCATCGTAATCTCTTCAACAGATGCAGCTGTTTCTTCTAAACTAGCAGCTTGTTTGTTTGATGAGTCTGATAAAGAGTTAGCAGAGTTTGTTAAGACTTTAATATTTTCAGAAAGACTCTCTCCACTTTGCATAATTGTCGCTAAAAGTTCTGATACATTATATCCTACAGATTTTGTTCCTGTAACTAATGTTCCCATTTTTCCTGCAATGTTTTTAACTTCAAAATCATATTCAAAATTACTTTTTCCATATTCTACAATACATTTATTGATTTCTGTAAATTTTAGATCTAAATCATCTATAAGTTCATTGATAGAATTTTTCAAATCATTTGTTGATCTGTTTGGTGAAGTACTTTTGACTTTATATGAGAAGAATCCTGCTCTTACCATCTCTATTGCTTTTTCACTCTCTTCAACTATTTGTTGATCTTGTGCAACAACTTTTCTTATAGATTCTAAGTATTGATTGAAATATCTAGCTAAATCCCCTATTTCATCTTTTGAATTAATATTTATTTTTTGGTCAGCACTAGAATATTTTGTCAATGCTTTTACTGTACCTGTTAATGTAGAAAGAGGAGTTATAATAACTTTATTTACCATAAATGAAGCGATTAAAGCTAATAATACTGAAACAACTAAAACAATGAAAATAATTTGTATGATGATATCATTTAGATTATTTTGCGATTCTTGTGTCATAAGTTCAATTTCATGTTCAACATCATCTAGATAACTTCCTGTTCCAATAACCCATCCCCAAGGTTCAAATACTTCTACATAAGAGTATTTACTTTGTGGTTCAGCAATACCTGGTTTTTCCCAAACATATTCGATCAATCCATCGCCTTGTTTTTTTGCAAGGTTAACCATTTCTACAAATACATATTTTCCATTTGGATCTTTGATGTTAGATAGGTTTTTCCCATTTAAGTTTGTTGCAACAGGATGCATAATCATTTTTAAATTTAAGTCATTGATCCAAAAATAACCATCTTCTCCATATCGTAAATTTTCAATATACTCTAATGCTAAAGCTTTTGCTTTATCTTCACTGATATTTTCAGTAGAAATTTTATTATAGTATGATTCTATAGATTTCTTGGCAACTGAAATATAGTTTTTAAGGTTTTTTTCTTTATTCTTGTATGAAGATGTTGTAAAATAGTCTATATGGTGCACTGTAGAATTTTTTAATGCATACACTGAATTGACTACGATACTGATTGAAACTGTTAATATCGTTGTTACAACTAATATTAATAACTTAGATTTAATTTTCATCGCTATTCCTTTAAATTTTGCTATACAGTATACATAATAAAATCTTATTTCAAAATAAATAGATTATAAATTATTTTATATTTCATTCTTATTCTATTTTTGATACTATTTCATACTACTAAAGGAGTTATAAATATGAAAAAATTAGTTATCATAAGAGGTGGAAAATCGAAGTTGCAAGGTGATTCAATTGATGATTATGATAGACCTTTAACTGAAGAAGGTTTAAAAGAAGCTCACGATGTAGGTAAATTGTTACTAAATAAAGGATTACTTCCTGATTGTATTATGAGTTCGCCAGCTTTCAGAGCAATCGAAACAGCAAAAATAATATCAAATGAAGTTAATTATGAAAAAACAATTACGCCAAATCAATATATTTATGAAGCATATGTAAATACATTGCAAGAGTTAGTAAGTTTTATTCATGATGATAATGATGTTGTATTTTTAGTTGGGCATAACCCAGGAGTTTCAGCTTTGGCTTATATGTTATGCGAATTAAAAGAGAGTATTGCTCCCTGTGCAACTGTAGAGATTGATTTTGATTGTAACTCTTGGATGGATGTTTCGAAAAATAATTCAAAACTTATCTCATATGATTTTCCAAAAATAACTACATAATCATAGTTGATATCTAAAAGTTATTTTAAATGTGATACTTTTTCAACAAGCATTAATATTATCTTCCCTAGAATAAAAGGACTATTTTAAAGGAAGTGTATGACACCCAAAAAATCACCCGTACATATGATATCGAATAGAAATTTAATACTTAAAATTACTCTTTTCATTTTAATGACTAGTATAATTTTTATTTTACTATCATCGGTTTTATTAAAACACAAAGCTCTTGATGATTTAGCAGAAGATGATGCTTTAAAAACAAGTGAACTTATTTTTGAAACAATGAATACTCGAATGCAAGAAGGTTGGGCAAAAGATGATTTAACTAAAATCATTAACAGATTAGAGTTTATTAGAGAAGATTTAAAAGTAAAATCATATCGAAGTCCAAAAGTTGAAGAGATTTTAGGTGTTCATCAAGCTGATAAATTAATTGTAGAAAACGATTTGTTAATTCAAAAAGCTATGGCAGGAGAGAAGCAATTTCAGATTCAAGAAGATGGTTCTATTCGGTATTTATACCCAATGAAAGTATCAGCTGAGTGTATCACTTGTCATTATAATACCCAAATAGGAGATGTTAACGGTGTACTTGATATATCGTATCCTCCTAGCCAAATTAAAATATCATTAGATTCGATGACATTTTATTTCATAATATTTTTTATTATAACTATGCTGATTTTTTTCTATATATTCTTTTTGATCATCGATATTAAAATGGTTAAACCGATTGTTACTCTTACAAAACAAATCTCAGAAGTTTCAAATGGAAAAGATTTTAACAAAGAGGTGTTTTTAAAGACCAATATTAGTGAGATGAAATTGCTACAAGTGAGTTTTAACAAATTACTGAAAACTATCAATAAATACTATAATCAACTGCTTCACAGTATATATTTTCATAAATTAACAGCTCTTCCAAATATTATAAAACTGGAACAAGATTTAGCAAAACAGAGTCTTAATAGTTTAGTTATTATTAATATTGATGATTTTAAAACTATAAATTATTTTTATGGTACTAAAGTTGGAGATGAAATTATTAAAAAATTAGCAAAGCTTTTATTGCAAGCGACTTCAAATGCAGGAGTCCTTTATAAACTTCATGGTGATGAGTTTGCTATTTTATTAGATAAAAATATTGAGTATGATTATTGGGAAAAACTTATTGATGAAGTTAAAAGATACAAGTTCTTATATGACGAGAGTACGATTCGTGTTACTATTAGTATAGGTATTGCTTATGATGAAAAAGAAAAGATTATTGATAAGGTTACTGCAACAGTAAGACAAGCTATAAATGAAAATAAAAGTATAAAAGTTTTTGATGAATCTTTGTTATTAGAGGATGTTCATACTTCTCATATTCAATGGACAAAAAATATTGAAGTTGCATTAGAAAATAATCAAATAGTACCATTTTTTCAACCCATAAAAGATGCAAAAACAGATGAGATTATAAAATACGAAACTCTTGCTCGATTAGAAAAGAATGGAGAGATATTTACCCCTGATATGTTTATTGATATCTCTAAAAAATCAAAACAATATGATGAATTTACAAGAGCTATGATACGCAATAGTTTTGAATATTTTCAAGATAAAGAGAATATTAGTTTTTCCATTAACTTCTCTATTGATGATATACAAAATCATAAAACAACAGAGGTTTTGTTTGAGTATTTAGATAAATTTGATATAGGAGATAGATTTATAGTAGAGCTGTTAGAAACAGAAGAGTTTGAAGACTTTGATATTATAAATAATTTTATTCAAAAACTTAAAACATATAAAGTCAAAATAGCTATTGATGACTTTGGTTCAGGGTATTCTAACTTTGCTTATATAGGAAATTTACAAATAGATTTTTTAAAGTTAGATAGCTCTTTAATTGAGAATATACATACAAATACAGATTCTTATAAAGTAGTTAAAAATATCAATAGTTTTGCACATGATATGGGTCTAGAAACTATTGCTGAAAAGGTACACTGTGAAGAGATTGAAGTTCTTTTAAAAAAGCTAGGAGTTGATTATCTTCAAGGATATCATATAGGAAAACCTAAAGATTCTATTCTTTAGGTTTTAAATTATTTTTCTAGGGTAAATTTATTTTTCTCTACACTTGTCACAACTTCTTTTGCAATTTGTTTTGTTTGTTTTGAAATATTACTTGCTTCTTGTGCTATAACACTATTTTCTTGTGTAAATTTATCTAGAGATGTTACTGCATCAGATATTTGATGCATACTTGCACTTTGTTCTTTCGCTGAATTTGTTACATCTGTTATAAGTTCATTTGTTTGAACAATTTTGGCTTCAAGATCTTCAAAACCTTGAATCATATTGATACTGATTTTTTTACCTTCTGTTGCTTTTATAGTTGCTGTTTCAACAAGATTTTGTATCTCTTTAGCAGCATCAGCGCTTTTATTGGCTAAATTTCTAACCTCTTGTGCAACAACTGCAAACCCTTTTCCTGCTTCACCAGCTGTTGCTGCTTCTACTGCTGCATTAAGTGAAAGTATATTTGTTTGAAATGCAATTTGATCAATCACTGTAATAGCTTCCAATATCGAATGAACATGTTCATTTATCTCATCAATAGATAACGCTGTTTCATTAGCAAACTTTTTCCCTTGTAATGATGACTCTTTTGTTGTAGAAGAGATAGTAAACATCTCTTGTGATTTTTGATTGGTATTTGAAATTGTATGTGTGATATTATCAATAGAAGTAGAAATATCTTCTAGTGATGTTGCTTGTTTAATAGCATTGTGACTTAATAAATCAACATTTTTACTTAATTTTTCAGATGAATTTTCAAGGGTTGTACCATCTTTTAAATTTGCGTTTAACATACTTGTGATCATTGTATTCATAGCAGTTATCTCTTTACCTATGATCCCTGAACTTTTCTGGGATATATTTCTTGTAAAATCATATTTTGAATAACTTTCAATAACAGCTACTAGTTCATTGATATCTGTTCCTACAAGTTTTTCTAGATTATCTAGCATCTGATTAATAAGATTTTTTAGGTCATTGAGTGCTTGTGTGTTTGAGTTTTTTTCAATTCTTTTTATAATATGTCCATTTCCGACTTGATTAACAACCTCTTTTAACTCGATAATAAGAGTGTTCTCATCTGTAATATTTTGCTCAATTTGATTGATGTTTTCATTAATATCTTTTGCCATCGCTCCAAATTCATCATTTGTTGTTATAGCTATTTTAGATGGTGAGTTATTCTCTTTATTTAAAAATTTAAAAAAGTCCCCTAATCCTTGACTGATAACTGTTAAATTTTTATTAAGTGTTTTTGTTCCTAGTACTAATACAAATGAAACTAATAATAAGGAGATGATACCAGCAATAATAGAAAATTCTACAATAGTATATGCATCTTCTAAAAACTCATCTTCCATAACTGTAAGCCCAAATCCCCAAGAAACACCAGAATCAGCTAGTCCAAAAGATTTTATATAGTTAAATGTTTTTTCACCATTGTGTGTTTGTTCAAAAGAGTAGTTCTTATTTTTTGAAATTTGTGGTGAAATTGCTAAATGCTCTTTATCTTTGTATACCTTGTTTACTTTTTGTCCCAAATATTTACTATTAGGATGGGCAATAATTGTTCCTTCATTTGATACTAGATAAGTAAAACCATTATCAAAAATAGAAATTTTTGATACTCTTTTTACAATTTCATCTAAAGAGATATCAATTCCAATTACACCGACAAATTTACCATTGTGGTACATAGGTGTTGATACTGTTGTATTAAGAACCTCTTTTCCATCTACCTCAAATTTATAAGGTTCTGTTATATATTCTTTCCCTGTTTTTTCTGGCGTAGTAATCCAAACATTATCTCTTAAAACAGGGTATTGCCATACTAGATTGATCTCTCCATCATTTTTCATAACATAAGGGGAAAATCTTCCTGTTTCATCGTGAGCATATCTTCCTGCAAATTTTTTATTATTTTCATAAAATACATTTGGTTCTAAATATAGCCAAACTCCAACAATATAAGGATTTTTTTCCAAAATAGAGGTCATAAGTTCAACCATAGTATCTTTTCTAAAACCTTGATCTGTTTTAAGTGTTGTTTCTAAAGTAGAGGTAAATGTTTTTACTAATACTACAGATTTCTCAATATCTGATTTTACTTCAAGTGCATTTGAAAATGCTAACTTTTTGATATATTGTTCTGAAATTTTTTCACTTCCTGAAAAAGCTTTTGAGGAGATAAGATAGGTTGTAATCGATGACGATACAATCAAAACGACTAGTATACTAAATAGCAACTTTTTACTAAAACTCATGTTTTGAAACATTGTTAATCCTTTATAGTTTAAATTATAACAAGATAATTATAAATATCTCACTCTTGTATAAATTTAACTATACATGATAGTATATTATTGTGTATTGTATGTGGAATGATTTTAAAAT
The DNA here is from genome assembly GCF_047159865.1 of Arcobacter sp. 15-2. Lineage (GTDB taxonomy): Bacteria > Campylobacterota > Campylobacteria > Campylobacterales > Arcobacteraceae > JAIOSF01. Next base: position 2,264,684 of record NZ_AP038804.1, on the reverse strand, counting down.
ATTTGGATAAGTTGATATACAGCTGCAATAGTAGCTATAGATATAAATATTCCATATCCTAAAATTGAAGAAACAAGTTTAGGAGCAAGTCCAGCCATACTAGCAACAACACCAGCTGTTATCATAGGTCCCATTGCACTTTCAAGTAGTGTTATGTCTGTAATAAATCCTTCAAAATCAAAAATATGTACTATTATAAATGCAAAAGTTGGTAATAAAATAAGTTTATTCACAATTCCTAGAATAAAAGGTGAGATATCTTTTTTTGGTATTTTTAACTGAAGATTATATCCAACAGATATCAAAGCAAGAGGAATAAGTGTATTTCCAAGTGTTGATAAGGCTTTTGATACATCAGCGTTGAATTCTATACCATTTAAAGCAAAAGCGATTAGAAGTGATATAAATGGTGGAAATTTAAATATCTTTTTCAATACATTTTGCACACTTACTTTTGCTCCACCATTATCTGAATAAATAGCAACCACAACAGCTCCATAGGTACTAAGAGCAAGAAAAGTTCCCATTTGGTCGTAGATGATAACATAAGGTAAACCTTCAGTTCCAAAATAGTGTGAAACCATTGGAATACCTATAAATGAAGTGTTTCCTAAAACAGCAACTAATAGTAAAGCACCAGTAGTATTTCTATTCAACTTAAATAGTTTAGAAAATACCAAAATAGAAATAGCTCCTAAAATAGTAGTCACCCATGCTATAAATACAGGTATCATAATCTCACTAGAAAAAGTGATTTTTGGAACTTCGTTGATGATAATAGCAGGTAAAGAGATATATATAATAAATAGATTTAATACTTGTGATGTTTGTTCTGGAAAAATTTTTAGTTTTTTGAGGGTATACCCCAATAACATTAGAAATAAAATAAATATAAATGTACCCATTGGCTTTTTCCCTGTAAATAAATAAAATCATATCTTAAACTTATGAAACTATTGATAAAGTGAGATATAATAGTAGGACGATTATACTCATTGATTTATCGCTTTATAACCCTTCATATCATATAATCCCACTCTTAAAAAACTGCAAAAAAGAGAATCATGATTGAATTAATAAATATATCAAAAAGTTACCCAACTGGAAATTTATATACAGACCTAAATCTTAGACTAAACTCAGGAGATAAAGTAGGACTAGTAGGACGAAATGGAACTGGTAAATCAACACTATTTAAACTTATTCTAGGGGAAGAACACCCAGATACTGGTGAGATAAAGTTTCCTAAAAACTATAAAATTGGTGCATTAAAACAGTACTTTGATTTTAAAGAAAAAAAACTTTTAGATGAAACAGCATCTGCCTTAAGTGAAGAGAATAAATATGATGTTTACAAAGCTGAAAAGATGTTATTTGGTCTTGGATTTTCTGAGGCAGATTTAAACAAAGACCCTAAGTCATTTTCTGGTGGTTTTCAAATCAGAATCAATCTAGCAAAACTACTTTTAACTGAACCAAATATGTTACTACTAGATGAGCCTACAAACTACCTTGATATTTTATCTATACGATGGTTAAAAGCATTTTTAAAAACTTTCCAAGGGGAAGTTATCTTAATCACTCATGATAGAGAGTTTATGGATAGTGTTTGTACTCACACTTTAGGGATAGTTAGACGAAGTGCTTTTATGATACCTGGTGGAACAAGAAAGTTTTTCGAACAAATTTCAGCAAATGAAGAACACTACGAGAAGCAAAAAATTGCACAAGATAAAAAAATAAAAGACCTAGAAGAGTTCATAGCTAAAAATAAAGCTCGAGCAGCCACAGCAACGCTAGCTCAATCAAAAGTTAAAATTTTAGAAAAGATGGAGATCTTAGAAGATATAAACTATGACGCAAATTTAGATTTTGATTTTAACTATAAAGAAACAGCAGCGAAGTTTTTAGTAGAGGTAAAAGACTTAAGTTTTGGATACACAGCTGATAATATATTATTTAAAAATATATCTTTTGCATTAACTAGAGGTGAAACGATAGGTATCATCGGTAAAAATGGTAAAGGTAAATCAACACTTTTAAATGCAATAGCAGGTGAACTAGAGCCATTAAGCGGGAGTGTAGATTTTCATCCATCGTGTACTTTTGGACACTTTGGACAAACTAACATCTCTCACTTAAATCCAAAAAATACAATCATGGATGAGATATATAGTGTAAATCATAAACTACCAGAGGCAGTGATCCGAAGTATTTGTGGTCTTATGATGTTTTCAGGAGATAACGCAAAGAAAAAAATATCACTACTATCAGGTGGTGAAAAATCAAGAGTTATGTTAGGTAAAATTATCGCTCAAGATGTAAACTTACTTTTTCTTGATGAGCCTACTAACCATCTTGATATAGACTCTATCGATGCTTTAACTGAAGCTATCAAAAGATTTAACGGTTCTTGTATCATCGTAACGCATAGTGAAGAGCTACTAAAAGCTGTGTGTGATAAACTTATCGTATTTAGAGATGATAAAGCTGAGTATTTTAACGGTAATTACAATGAATTTTTAGAACAAATTGGTTGGGAAGATGATGCAGGAGCGGAAAAACCAAAATCAGTGAAACCAAAAAGAAATAAAAAAGAGATCAAAAAACTAAGAGCAGCTATTGTAACTCAAAAAAGTCAAGCAACAAAACCTATTAAAAATGAGATAGAAAAGATAGAAGCTTTAAATGATGCCCAAAAGTCTAAAATGCAATCAAAACTCAATGAGTTAAATAAAGAACTAGAAAAGCTAAATGCTGAGTTTCAAATTAAATTAGATGAGATTTGATTTTTGTATGTGTAGGAAAAAAACTTTATGAGTTGGTTAACTCTCTTAGAAGTAATGGGTGGAGCAACTGCTATTGTTGCTGCATATAAAATGTCACTTTCAGGGAAAGAGGGACGGATATATCTCTATCAAGCATTTTTATTGTTTGCTCTTTCTGACTTATTTTTGTTTGCATTTTTTTTATTTGCAGGAAAAATTCCTATGGTGCTACAGATGTTGATATTTGGTTCAACCGCATTATTAGGTATCATCAAAACAATTGACTATCAAAATTGTTTTTATGCAAAAAATCAAAATGATTTATTAAAAAAAGCAATTTTATTTATTGGATTATATTTTACAGTTCTTTTAGGCTTGTCTTTTATTTTTGATTCTTTTAGTACTATAGATTTTACGATAGTACCTATTGACCTTTTAGCTTCGAGTATAGCAGTTTTAGGCTCATTTATGCTTTCAAGTCATAGTCATGTGATCCGAGCATGGGCTTTTGTGATGTTTTTTGTTGCAGATGTTATTTTTGTATATATTGGATTTGAAAATAAGTTTTACTTTTTTATGCTACAGTCTGCTTTTTTTATATATACATCTGCACAAGGGTTTTATAATATAGTTTTTAAAGATAGTCAAAAATAAAAGAGCTTAAGGTTGTATTTTAGAGATTTATATAAAAAAGAGCCTAAGACTCTTTTTTATTAGTTTGTATAAGGTTTACCGTAGAACCTTATGAATAGTGCAATAGCTAACATCCCTAAAGGAAGTAAGATATAAGCAGATACTCCAAATGATGCAGGGATATATCCAAATACAATCGCAATAATACCTACAAAAATAGCATAGTATAATTGTGTTGAAACATGATCCATATGGTCACACGAAGCACCCATAGATGATAAAATCGATGTATCAGATATAGGAGAACAATGATCTCCAAAGATAGCACCAGTTAAAACAGCACCAATATTTAAAACGATATAAGAGTGAAGATCATCGCCTTCTAGTCCAGTATGTATACCAACAGCACTTGCTAAAGGTATTGCTAAAGGCATCAAAATACCCATAGTACCATACGAAGTACCTGTAGAAAACGAGATAATAGAACCTAAAATAAAAATAGCACTTGGTAAAATTACTTGAGGGGTAGTTTCAGCTAAAATACTTACTATATATATCGCCGTTCCTAACTCTTTCATAACAGCAGAGATAGACCAAGCAAGTATCAAAATAACAGCTGTGATAACGAGTGATTTTACACCAAATACCCATGTTTCGATAGCTTCTTGTAAAGTAAATACTTTTTGTTTCAGTCCCATACCAATTGCAACTAAAGATGCAAATAAAGCAGCTTGAAAGATTACAACAGAAGCATCAGCAGCACCAAAACAATCTCGTATAGATGCAAATGAATATGGATCGCTATTTACAGCAAGTAGTAACTCTTCATCAAGAGCTGCTTTACCATTCATATAAAACCCTATAACAGCAGCTATGATAAGTGTAAAAATAGGAATAATTGCATTTGCCATTGAGTATTTTATCCCCTCTTTTGGTAACATCATTGCATTCTCTTCTGTGAGTAGGTTTTTTGAATCTGGATTTGAAACTTGTCCTGTTTTGTAGGCTCGTGTTGCAGCTTTATGCATAGGACCAAATTCTCTTAATGAATAAGCAGAGTAAAACACAAAACCTAACATCAAGATGTTATAAAATCTATAAGGTAAAGTTTCTACAAAAACACCAAAAGCATTTATGTCTGGTTGACCTAACAGAGTATACGCATCTTTGATCAAAGATAATTCATATCCTACCCAAGTAGAAATAAGCGCTAATCCTGCAATAGGAGCAGCTGTTGAGTCGATAATAAAAGCAAGTTTTTCTCTAGAAACTTTTAGTTTATCTGTAACAGGTCGCATAATAGGACCTACAATCAATGAATTTGCATAATCATCAAAAAAGATAAAAAATCCCATAATCCAAGTATATATTTGAGCAGATACAGGAGATTTAGCTCGAGCAGCTAGTTTTTGAGCAATAGCTCTTGGTCCACCCATTTTTGTAATGATTGCAATCATTCCACCTATTGTGAGTACTTGTAGAATAATACCTGCATTCCATGAGTCAGCTAAAGAGCCAACCATTTTAGATGACATATCTACAAATGCATTTATAAACGCAAAAAATATATTCTCTCCTGAAATATTAGCTAAAAATGTTCCTGATAAAATTCCCATGAAAAGAGAAAAAATCACATTTCTTGTCGTAAAAGCCAAAATAATAGTAACCAATGGTGGTAAAAGCGTCCAAGCGCCATATGTAAGTGCATTTTCTTTAGCATCTGCCATTAAAATTAATGGTAATAGCATCACTAAAACAAAAGTTTTAAAAAACTTATTCAATTTGATCCTTTTTTATAAATTATATGTTGAGTATTGATTATTTTTTACCTGTTAGTAAAAAGATTGGAAAATCTCCATGAGGTTTGCTAGCGATACTTATAGTTTCTATATTGAGTTCTTTAAATCCCACTTTTTTTGCTATTTCTAAAAACTCTTCTTTGTCAAAACCAAAGTGATAAACACCTGTGTCATCAGTATGAAAACTTCCATTTTCTGTTTCTAAATCAGCTAAACCAATTGTTCCATTTTCATTTAACATATTATAAAATTTGATAAATAAGTCTTCTATATCTTCTACATGATGAATTGTCATTGATGATATGATACCATCAAGGTTTTGAAATTTTTCACTGTGATTTTCTTTTGTAATATCGACCTCTATTACTTCTAGTTCACATGGAAAATCATTTTTTTTAGCACTTAAAACTTTGTTCATAGAGGTTGACATATCTAAAGCGGTTATATTTCCTACATAAGGAGCTATCTCTTGCGTAAGAAGTCCTGTTCCTGAACCAAAATCTAAGATATGCATATCTTTAGAATATACAAGTTTTTTCAAAATACCATCAGCAATATTTTGTACATTTGAAACTCTTTTTGCATTTTCTTCGTAGATATCTGCTTTATGTGCAAAATAATCTTTTTTTTCAGTCATATTTTCTCCTTTTATAATATAAATTTTTGAGAATAATAACTAAAAAGTAATATATATTTTATAAAAGCTATTTATTAATAGACGATACAATCACTGCTATTTTTGAAAGTCCTTGTATGATTTGCTCTTCATTTGTATGAGTAAAATTAAATCGTATCTCATCGTGCACTTTATTTTCACTATAAAATTCAACACCAGGTACAAATACAACATCATTTTTTAGACACACTTTTACAAGTTCTGCTGTATTTATGTTGGGTAATTTACCATAAATAAACATACCACCTTTTGGTTCTATATATTCAAATTTTGGTAAATATAAATCTAGATACTTTTTAAATAAAAGCATTTTTTGCTTATAGACAGCTCTTAAACTCTCTAAATGGGAATGAAAGTTATGAGTATCATTGAGATAATCATTTAAAATATATTGAGATAAACCATTTGTATGTAGATCCATAGCTTCTTTATACGAGATAAGAGGATTTAATAGCGTTTCATCTGCTCGTATCCAGCCTATTCTTAAGCTTGGTGCTAAAGTTTTTGAAAATGTTCCCAAATGAAAACTATTTTTTGGTAAATCTTTACTGATTATCTTACTTTTTGTTTCAAAATAGAGTTCACTATAGGGAGAGTCTTCTATTAAAATTCCATCGTGTTTTGTAATAATCTTTGCTATCTCATTTCGTTTTGTTTGACTATAAGACTTTCCTGTAGGGTTTTGAAAATCAGGAATAATATAACATAATTTTGTTTCTTTTATACTCTTCTCAAAAGCTTTTATATTGATACCATCATCTTCAAGCGTTATCTCTTTTTGATTGAGTTTGTTAAGATTAAAAACATTCATCGCACCCAAATAAGAAGGGGCTTCTATTGTGATATCTTTTTGAGAGTTATATCGAGCAATTATATCTAAAGCTTGTTGTGAACCAGAGGTTATCATAATATTTTCTTTTGTTGTAGGAAAACCTTCATCTGTATACATTTGTGCGATTTTTTCTTTTAAACTATCTATGCCAGTTGATTTTGTATATTGGAGTGTGTTTTTGTCTTCTAAAACTTTTATTGCTGATTGTTTTAGTTGTTCATTTGGAAATAAATTTTCATCAGGTAATCCTCCTGCAAAAGAGATAGTTTTGTTTGTGGTGTGTTCTAGTATCTCTCGTATAAATGATCGTTTCATCATCATCCCTTTTTATATTTGCAGTATAATAGCAATGTAAATTTTTTTTATCTGCACTATTTGTGCTAAGAGAGTTATCTATTTTTGCTATTTATACTTACTATTTGTGATATTTTGATATAATAGATTCTAATAAAAGGAGATATATGCATAAAAAAGAAACCAACCTTTCTCATAGTAAACTAGCAAATAATATGATGAACTATATAAATAAAAATATAGATACAGATATAAATATTGATGCAATTGCAGTTGAATATGGTTTAAGTAAGTTTCATTTTCATCGTATTTTTAAAGAACAAATAGGAAAGAATATCTATGAAACAATCAAATCAATCCGATTGCAAAAAGCATCTAATCTTTTAATAACAAACAAGTATTCAACAATCACAGAGATAGCTTCAATGTGTGGTTATAGTTCTCAAACTTCTTTTATTAGAGCTTTCAAAAATCGTTTTGAACAAACTCCAACACTATGGAGAAATGGTGGATATAAAGAGTATTCAAATAACATATTACACAACTCTATTTCTAGTGATGTTTCCCATACAAGTTTTTCTCATTTAGAAGCAAAAATCATAAAAACAAAACGAAAAAAACTCTATTATATTCGCCATCAAGGATATAACAAAGAGTTGTCAAAAGTGTGGCAAAAAATGATGGCTTGGGTATATACGAATAATATTGAAAACTACGAACAAATTGCTATATATCATGATAATCCAATTATCACTTTACAAGAAGATTGTCATTATATCGCTTGTGTCAAAGTGGATGATAAAACAAAACTTACAAATACAAATCTTCCCTATTTTGAGATAGAAGAACATCTATGTGCAGCTTTTGAAGTTGAAGGGATCTATGGAGATATTTTAAAATTTATACAATGGGTGTATCATTATTGGTTACCAAGCAGTGGTTTTGAAACTACGACTTTTCCATCTTTTAGTGTGTTTGAAAAAAATCATTTTTTAAATGATGATGGAATATTTAAAGTTATTTATTATGTACCTGTACGGTATGTGTAGAAATTTACATTGTGTTATGTTATAATTCAACAAAATTTAAATAAAGTAGAAAAAATGATAGAACGAATTCATATAGAAAACTTCAAATCTATTTATGATTTAGAAATAGATGTAGGTAGAGTAAATCTTATTATTGGCGAAAATGGAGCAGGTAAAAGTAACTTACTTGAAGCTTTAGTTTTTGTTTCTGCTAATGATTCCAATAAATTGGATAATGAATTTTTATTTTCTAGAGGTTTAAGAGAGGCCAAACCGGAGCTTATCAGAAGTGCTTTTGATAAAAATAATGAAAATATAAAAATCAATATATTACTAGATAATAATGAAAATTCTAGTTATGAATTTAAACATGACAACTCCCCATATTCAAGTTGGATGAGAACAGGTACCTACAAGAAAGAACTTCTAGTTAATTTTGGATTTGATAATAATGAATTTAACTTAATGAAAGATGATATGACATTAAAAGGAGATAGAAATTTAGAAATTTATTTATCTAATCTAGATAATGCAAAAAAATATCTCTCTAATATTAAAAATTCATTTCCGATTAATAATATAATTAACTTTTTAATCTATTCACCAGAAAATACAGCATTAAGAACATTTGAAAAAGAGGGACAAATTCAACCTCTAGGTATAAATGGAGAAGGATTGTTGAAACTTTTAAAAGTGGTAAATAATTATGAAGATAAGAGTTATATAAATACTATTATTAAATCATTACAACTTTTTGATTGGTTTGAAGATATAAGTATTCCAGATAGTCTTTCTTCTGGTGAAGATAAAGTAATCATAAAAGATAAGTATTTATATCAAGAGATAGATCAACGAAGTACAAATGAAGGTTTTTTATTTATATTATTCTATATAACACTTATAGTTGCAAAGGAAACTCCAAAAGCTTTTGCTATAGATAATGTAGATGCTTCATTAAATCCAAAACTTTGTACAAAACTTATGACTATTATCACGGAACTTGCCCATAAATATGATAAACAAATATTTTTAACTACACATAATCCTGCTATACTAGATGGAATAGATTTATTTGATGACGAACAAAGATTATTTGTAATTTCTCGTTCAAATAAAGGACATACAAAAGCTGATAGAATAGAACCACCTAAAGGTACAACAAAAGAGGATTGGGAAGAACAAAACTATGGTTTAAAACTTTCAGATATTTGGTTGTCAGGAGCAATTGGTGGCATGCCAAAAGACTTTTAAAGGAAAAGCTACTATTTTTACTTGTATGTGAAGGTCCTACTGATATTCTTACAATCAAAAGTATTGCAAAAAAAATATCTCAAAAAATTGATAAAGATATTGAAATAAGAGAATTATCGCCTCAAAGAGATGAAACTACAAATCGTTATCCTCATCATGGTTGGAAAGAAGTGAGAAAATGGTGTAAATTGTATGGAAAATCTTTAAATAATAGTACTAATCCATTGGAATCATTTGCAGCTAGAAGTAAAAATTGGAAATCTTTAGTCTCTGTTTCAAATGCAAATGCTTTGATAATTCAAATAGACACTGATATCGCAGAGTATATTGATGAAGTAGAACCAACATATAGTGGTTCTACAAAAAATGCAAGAAAAAGATTTCTTGACAAAGCTATATTACAATGGTTAGGTGAAGATACAATTCCTGAAAAAGCTTTTCTATTAAAATCTACTTATTCTACTGAAACATGGCTTTTAGCAACTTTTGATAAAAACAATGTAGTATTTGATGATTTAAATGAAGGATTTGATTTTGAGGAAATTGAAGATATTAATCCAAGGTTATTTACATTAGGATGTGCTAACTATACTGATCCAAATGGTCAACAAAAACTAAGTAAAAATAACTATGGTAACTATGCTGACAAGATAGCTTCAAATATTGATAAAGTTCGTAAAGAATGTGAAGAGGCAAATTTACTCTGTAATAAATTTGAAAATTCTTAATTTAGATATCTCCTAAAAAGCATAAAAAAGGCTAGTTAAAACTAACTAACCTTGCGAGTAAAACTCTATTACTCGCTCAAAAGACTTCTATAAATTTCTCGATACTCAGTATCGTTTTCATCTCTTGCTTTCATAGCTGTTCTTGGGTGTTCATTTAGTTGACCTGTTAACATATAAGGGATCGAGTATCCCCAGTCAAGTTCTTTTTCTAATGGCACTATAAATTCTTCGATAAATTTTAGTACTGGCATCATTTTATATTTTGGATTTTTTAGAAAACCTATTAAAAGTTCTAGTGGACAGTTTCCTGCACCTCTTCCAAGTCCCGAAATAGTTACATCTAAGTAACTAGCTCCATAAGTCATAGCTTCTATTGTATTTGCATAAGCAAGTTGTAGATTATTGTGAGCATGAATTCCCACTTGCTTTCCTTTTGCTTCTGCTACTTTTAAATACTTTTCTGTAAGTCTATTGATCTGTTCTGGATAAAATGAACCAAAACTATCCGCAATATAAATAACATCAACAGGTGTATTACTTAAAGCTTCTAGTACTTCATCTAACTCATCATCAAATGATTTTGAAATAGCCATGATATTTACAGTAGTTTCATACCCTTTTGCATGAGCTTCATTGATAAGTTCAATCGCAGCTGGAAGTTGGTGGATATATGTAGCAATTCTTACCATATCTACAACTGATTCACTTTTTGGAAGTAATTCAGATGCAACAGTTCTACCGATATCTGACATAACTGCAATTTTCATATTTGTATCATTGTCTCCAACAATACTTCTGATATCTTCCTCTTTACAGAAATTCCATTTTCCAAATTGTTCTGGGCTTTGTAATGTAGGTGAATTGTTTTTTCCTATCTCCATATAATCAACACCAGCTTGCACACATGTATCATAATGAGCTTTTACAAACTCATCTGTAAAATGAAAATCATTTACTAAACCACCATCTCTTATAGTACAGTCAAAAACTTTGATGTCTTCTCTAACTGTTAATATTGAACCTTTTTTCTCAATCATTTGTATATCTTCTTTTCTAATTTAATAATTTTGAATATGATATCTTAATGAAACTCAATTAATCTTTAATAAGAAGCTATATTTTAAAAATTATCTTTATTTAATACCATTATGCTATTATTTTTGATACTAAATTATAGGAGAATCAATGAATCATAGGTCTATATTTTAATTTATGCTAATCATAAATACTTTAGCTCCCATATTTCTTTTGATATTATTGGGGTATTCATTTAAACATTTAAAATTTCCAGATGAAAGTTTTTGGAAACATCTTGATAGATTTAACTACTTTGTACTATTCCCATCTCTTTTATTTTCTAAACTCTCTACAGCCAATATTCAAAATATCATAGATTTTGATTTTATTGTTGTTGCTTCTGTTTCATTAGTTCTTTTATCTATATTTTTAATACTCATTAATAAGATACTCAAATTTGAAAATAGCTCGTTTACTTCTATATATCAAGGTGCAGTTCGTTTTAATACTTATGTATTTTTAGCACTTACTTATGCTTTGTTAAGTGAAGAAAATTTTGTAATGGGTATGTTACTTATAACATTTATTATCCCTTTACTAAATATTTTTTGTATTACTGTATTTGCAAGTTATGTTCCAAAAAATAAAATTACAGTTAGCTCTTTTTTGCGTTCAATTGTTACAAATCCACTAATAGTAGCTTGTTTTTTCGGGGGAACATTTAATTTTTTAGGATTACATCTTCCATTATTTGTTGAAAATACTTTATCTATATTAAGTTCAGCGGCACTTCCCTTGGGACTTTTATCTGTAGGAGTGGGATTACATCTTTCTTCTATTGGTAGCACAAAAGTTGCATTGGTTTTATCATCATTTAGTAAATTGATACTATTACCTTTTATAATGTATTTGATTTGTTTATTATTTGATGTAGAAAACGATAAAATGATTTTATTAATACTATTTGCAAGTATGCCAACAGCATCATCGGCGTATGCATTAGCTAGAGAATTAGGTGGTGATTTAAAATTGATATCCTCAATTGTCTCAATACAAACAATTTTGTCTATTTTTACAATATCCATTTTTATGTGGATATTAAATATAGGTTCATAAAATAAAAAAGGAAAAATACAAATGAATTTTACAAATGGAAGTTTATATCCTGTTACTTTAAATGGAAACGATATAGCCAAAAAAAGAAAAGAGATTAAAAAATATTTTCATGATAGTTATGATACTTTTGAAAAGATATTTGAAGTGTTAAAAGATGATGATGTGTTTTATCAACAATCAGAGATCACTAGACATCCTATGATTTTTTATTTTGGTCATACTGCAACATTTTTTATAAATAAACTCATAAATATGAGAATTATCGAAGATAGAATCAATCCAGATTTCGAATCAATATTTGCTATTGGGGTAGATGAGATGACATGGGATGATACAGATTCCAAACGGTACACTTGGCCAGCTGTACAAGAGGTACGAGAATATAGAGATCATGTGCGTGTTATTGTTGATAATCTTATCGATACCTTACCTTTAACACTTCCTATTACAAAAGATTGTCCTATGTGGATTATTTTGATGGGAATTGAGCATGAAAGAATTCACATAGAAACCTCTTTGGTCTTACATAGACAGATGCCCTTAGAGTTGATAAAAGATGATGAATATTTTACCCCTTTAAATACAAAAAATACTGAACTTCGAAATGAGATGGTAACTATTCCAGCTACACATATAAAACTTGGAGTTGACGACTCTCACAATCTTTACTCTTGGGATAATGAATACGGACACTATGAAGATGAAATACAAGAATTTCAAGTGTCAAAATATATCGTATCAAATGCAGAGTTTATGGAGTTTGTAAAAGCAGATGGATATAAAAAAGAAAAATACTGGAGCGATGAGGGGAAAAAGTTTTTAGAAATTTCAAAAGCCCTTCACCCTACTTTTTGGGTAAAAGATGGAGAAAATTATAAGTATAGAACTTTAACAAAAGTTATTGATATGCCATTAAATTTTCCAGCAGATGTAAATGCTCTAGAAGCAGAAGCTTTCTGTAACTACAAAAGCCAAAAAGATGGTGTAACATATACACTTCCAAGTGAAGTAGAATATAAAGCAATATGTAAATATGTAAATTTAGAAAATTTATTAGATTTTCCTACAGAAAAAGCAAATCAAAACTTGATAAACTTTAGTGCATGTGATGTAGACACTCACTCTTTTAATGGTATCTATGATGTTGTAGGAAATGTATGGCAATGGAGTCGAACTCCAATATTTGGATTTGAAGGATTTGAACCGCATGTTGCGTATGATGATTTTTCTACACCTACTTTTGATGATAAACACGCAATTATTTTAGGCTCGTCATGGGCAAGTAGTGGAAACTTAATTATGAATGATTCTAGATATGGTTTTAGAAGACACTTCTTCCAAAATGCAGGTTTTCGATATGTAATAACAAATAACAAGGACAAAAAAGATATGGATATATATGAAAGTGATGCACTAGTATCACAATACTGTGAATTTCAATATGGAGATACACATTTTGGTGTAAAAAACTTCGCAATAGAGTGTGCTAAAATAGCTGCAAAATACACAAAAAACACAAACAAAGCACTAGACTTAGGTTGTGCCACAGGTCGTGCTACTTATGAATTAGCAAAAACATTTGACGAAGTAGAAGGGATAGATTTCTCAGTACGATTTGTGCAAGTAGGTACAAAACTAAAAGAAGATGGTGTAGTAACATTCCAAAGCCCAGATGAAGCAGAACTTTTTACGAATAAAAAAGTAACAATAGAAGAGTTAGGATATGAAAATCTAAAAGAAAAAGTTGCTTTTTGGCAAGGTGATGCTTGTAATTTAAAGCCAAACTTTAACTCATACGATATGATACTTGCTACAAACCTCATAGATAGACTGTATCAGCCAAGACTATTTTTAGATACTATTGATGAGAGACTAAATGATGATGGTATTTTGATACTTACTTCTCCATATACTTGGCAAGAAAGTTCAACTAAAAAAGAGTTTTGGTTAGGTGGATATAAAGATGATAATGGAAATGATGTAAAAACTATCGATACATTGCAAGAGATTTTAAAAGATAAATTTGAACTTATTCATACACAAGATTTAGATTTTGTTATCAAAGAAACAAAAAGAAAATATCAGCATACTGTATCTGAAGTGAGTGTATGGAAGAAGAGATAATGTACGACTTTACGAGATCAAGTCCGAGAGAAAACACAAATGCAGAAAAATATACTGCTAAAAAAAGGCTTTTTGGTACGGAGGATGTTTTACCCGTTTGGGTTGCGGATATGGATATCGATACGCCCTCTTTTGTGTTTGAAGATATTCAAAAAAGACTTATTCATCCTATCTTAGGATATGAAGAGGTTCCTAAAAGTGCATTTCAGGCACAAATAGATTGGATGAAAAATAACCACGATGTAGAGTTTGAACTTGATGATATGATATATTCTCATTCTGTTGTTGCTAGTATAAATGTAGCCATCGAAGCATATACAAATGAAGGAGATAACATCATCGTACAGACTCCAGTTTATCCTCCATTTTTTCAAAGCATTAAAAGACATAATCGAGAAGTATTAGAGAATAAATTAGTATTGGAAGAGAATAGTAAATATGGTTTTGATTTAGAAGATTTAAAATCAAAAATTAATGAACGAACAAAAATGATACTTTTATGCTCTCCTCATAACCCTGTAGGTCGTGTTTGGAAGAAAGAAGAGCTTACTGAACTTTTAGATATTTGTATAAAAAATAATATTATAGTTTTTGCAGATGAGATACATTCTGATCTCGTTTATGAAGGCAATACACATATCTCTTTTTCCTCATTAAGTCAAAAAGCAAAAGATATTTGTATCACAGCCATAGGAGTTGGAAAAACATTTAATCTTGCAGGAATTGCTATGAGTAGTGTAGCCATTTCAAATCCTAAATTAAAAGAAAAGTTTTTAGAAACTTATAAAAAACATCATTTTGCAGATGGTTCTGTTCTTTCCCATGTAGCATTTCAAAGTGCCTATACACATGGAAAAAAATGGCTCGAAGAGTTAAAAATACATCTTTATAAAAACTATGAGATGCTAAAAAAACTCTGTGAAAAATACCCCGCAAAAGTAAAACTCACTCCAATAGAAGCAACTTATTTAGCATGGATAGATTGTAGAGGAATGAACTTAAACGATAGAGAATTAAAAGACTTTTTTGTAAAAAAAGCAAAACTAGGACTCAATCCTGGATTAGGATTTGGGGAAAATGGTTTAGGTTTCATGAGGTTAAACTTTGCAGTATCGCTTGAGAAAATGGAAAAAATTATCAATAATCTTGAAATGGCACTAGATAAATTCGACCATTAAATATTTGTAAAATAAAATTTTTGATATTATATATTTATTATATGAAAACTATAAAATCAATTTTACAAAAAAAGGAGAAACATATATGAAACTATACGCACCTTGGGAGAAAGCTTTTAGAAGAGTGTCTACACCATTTGAACATTTTCTACATGCTCAAACTACTACAGGGTTGGTACTGATGTGTATGACAGTACTTGCTTTGTTACTTGCAAATTCACCTTTGTCTGAAATATATGAACATTTTTTTCATATGAAAATAGATTTTAATATTGGTTCATGGGAGTTATCTCACTCTTTGCATCATTGGATAAATGATGGACTTATGGCTATTTTCTTTTTTATTATTGGTCTTGAGATAAAAAGAGAAATTTTAGCAGGTGAACTATCAAATATCAAAGTTGCTATTTTACCAATATTAGCAGCAATAGGTGGAATGGTTTTCCCTGCACTGATTTATTTGTACTTAAATTATGGCACAGTTGGTGCTGGAGGTTGGGGAATACCTATGGCAACTGATATTGCATTTGCTATTAGTGCTTTGGTATTATTAGGAAAACGGGTTCCCCCTGCTCTTGTAACTTTTCTTGTTGCACTTGCTATTGTTGATGATTTAGGTGCTGTTTTAGTTATAGCAATATTTTATACAGATACTATTAATACAATGGCATTGGTATTGTCAGGAGTTATGTTTTTGATAATGATCTCTTTTAATAGGTTTGGAATTCATATGATTTTACCTTATTTTGTTGTTGGATTATTTATGTGGTTTTTTATGCTTGAATCAGGTGTTCATGCAACAATAGCAGGAGTAATTGCAGCATTAACAATCCCCTCAAAACCGAAAGAAACACCTGTAACTTTTGTTGATGATACAAAAGGGCTGATAGATGAATATGCGAAATATCCCGTTACTACAGATCATGTTATGCATGAAAAACAAAAAGCGATACTTTTAAATATCAAAGATAAAATCGATGCAGTTGGTACACCTGCTTCTAAATTAGAACATGATTTACATCTTCCTGTTGCTTTACTTGTTATCCCTTTTTTTGCACTTGCAAATGCTGGAATAAGTATAGATTTTAGTTCAATTGGTGATACAATTATGCAACCAGTTTCTTTAGGAATCATTGGTGGTTTGATTTTAGGTAAAGTGATCGGTATCTTTGGTGTTTCATGGTTAGCAATCAAATTAAAAATTGCACAACTTCCTGAGAATAGTTCTATGAGTCAAATATTTGGTGTTGCTTTTTTGGGTGGAATTGGATTTACCATGTCAATTTTTGTAGCTGATTTAGCTTTTAAAAATACCCCTGAATTAATATTTCAAGCTAAAATCGCTATTTTATCAGCTTCTTTATTTGCGGGATTATTTGGGTATTTTTGGTTGAAGATGGTTTCTAATCAAAAAAAAGATATATAAGGAACTAAATCTAACTGATCGTAACCTTACAAAACTATTAGTTCCTTTATATAAAAAATATTTCACAAGATTATATCTAGTAAATTTTAGATATAATCGCGTGTAAATAGAACAAATATTTTATATTAGGAAATAGCAAACATAGATGGCACTAATAGACTTACAGAAAATAAATAAACAATACGATATAAAAGTTATCTTAAAAGATATTAACTTTACACTTCAAGAGAAACAAAGAGTTGCTGTTATTGGTCAAAATGGTCAAGGTAAATCAACTTTTATGAAAATCATTACAAAAGATGTTGAACCAGATAGTGGTGAGATAGCTATTGATAAATCGATTAAAATAGAGATGCTCGATCAGCAACCAAAATTTAAATCAGGATTAACCGTAAGAGATGCAATTGAGGAGCAACTAGTAGAACTCAAGCATGCTCAAAGAGAGTACAATCGTATCTCTGAACTTTTAGCTACAGATTTTGAAAATGAAGAGTTACTCAAACAACAATCACACTATATGACATATTTAGACCATCATAATGCTTGGGATTTAGACAACAAAATTCAAAGAGTACTTCAAGAATTTGACTTAAAACATTACGAATATAAAGATGTCAATCTTTTAAGTGGTGGGGAGCAACGAAGAGTTGGTCTTGCTGGATTGATTTTGAAAAAACCAGATATTTTACTTTTAGATGAGCCTACAAATCACCTCGATGTTTATATGGTAGAGTTTTTAGAAACAATACTTTTAAAAGAAAACTTCACTTTACTTTTCATCTCTCATGATAGATACTTTTTAGATAATGTTGCTACAAATATTATAGAGATAGAAGATGGAACACTTACAAAATATAGAGGTGGATATAAAGATTATTTAGCCCAAAAAGAGCAAAATCTTCTTCATCTTCAAAAAGAACATGATAACCTAGTAAGTAAACTAAGAGATGAAGCTCACTGGATGCAACATGGAGTAACAGCACGAAGAAAAAGAAATGTACTAAGAAAAGACAACTATTTTGCACTAAAAGAAAAAGTAAAATCAAATCCTGCCAAAATAAATAAAATGAAACTTGATATTGAAAGAGAGCAAAAATCTTTCAATGATGGTGATACAAAAAATAAAAAGAAAATGCTTTTTGAGTTAGATAATGTATATTTAACTTTAGGAAACAAACCCCTTATCAAAGATTTTACTGCAAGAATTTTACAACGAGATACTATAGCAATCGTAGGTCCAAATGGAAGTGGGAAATCAACTATTTTAAAAGTATTCCTTGAGCGTCTAAAAATAGATAAAGGTAGTTTTAAAAAAGGTGAGTTTAAAGTAGGATACTTTGATCAGCATAGAGAGATGTTAGATGAAAACCAAACTATCATGCATCAGTTTTGTCCTGATGGTGGGGATAGAGTTGAACTCAATGATGGTAGAAATATGCATGTATATGGTTACTTAAAAAACTTTTTATTTCCAAAAGAGTATTTAGAAAAAAAAGTTGGAGTTTTAAGTGGTGGAGAGAAAAATAGAATCGCTTTAGCCCTACTTTTTACAAAAAAATTCGATGTTTTAATCATGGATGAACCTACAAATGATTTGGATATTCCAACGATTAATATACTTGAAAAATATCTTATGAATTTTCAAGGTGCTTTAATATTTGTAAGTCATGATAGATATTTTGTAGATAAGATTGCCAAAAAACTTTATATATTTAAAGGTGATGGATTATTAGAGGAAAGTTATCAAAAATATAGTGAATACCTTGAAGATGAAAAAGATGCTAAATATGTAGAAGAGATGGAAAACTCCAAAACAAATGAAGTGGTTAAAACAGTAGAATTAAAAGAAGTTCCTCAAAAAAAGGTTAAGGTAAAATTAACATTTAATGATAAAAGAGATTATGAAACTTTACCAAAAGAGATAGAGGCTTTAGAGTTAAAAATAGAAGAGTTAAACGAGTGTATTATGGATCCTAAATGTTACGAACAAAAAGGTTTATTAGCTGTAAGTGAAGAGTTAAATAGCACAAATAATATATATGAGACGAAGGTTGAAAGATTTTTAGAATTAGAAGAATTAGTGGAGAGTTTTAAATAATGAATAATAAGTTTAATTATACAGAAATAAGTGATGATTGTATAAAGTGTGGAAAATGTAAAACAAATTGTACAATTTTTAATGTAAATCAAGATGAAGCAACAAGTCCTAGAGGGTTTATCGATCTACTTGGTGCTTATAAAAGAGATGAGCTAGAGTTGGATGAAACAGCAAAAGAGATATTTGAAAGTTGTTTTTTATGTACTAACTGTGTAGAAGCCTGTCCAAATGACCTTCCAACAGATATGATAATCGAACAAGTCCGTTCAGATATAGCTAAAAAATATGGAATAGCTTGGTATAAACGAGCATTTTTTTATCTTTTACGACATAGAAAAGTGATGGATTTTATGGCTAAACTTGGATGGGTATTTCAAACTTGTGGTTTAAAAATCGAATCAAAAAACCAAGGTGCAAAATCAAGATTTCAATTTCCAATTGAACTTATAAAAGATAGAACACTTCCCTATGCAGATAGAAAATCATTTTTAAATTCATATCCTGAACAAATTAAAAATTCCAAAGTTGAAGTAGCTGAAGAGAAAAAACAAAAAGTAGCTATTTTTATTGGATGTATGGGTAATTATGCATATACAAATATTGGAAAAAGTTTATTAAAGATTTTAGAAAAATTGGAAATAGATGTAATGATTCCTAAAAAACAATTATGTTGTAGTGCTCCTGCTTATTTTACAGGTGATTTTGATACAGTTGATGATCTAGCTAAAAAAAACATAAAATATTTTGAAACATTTATCGATGAAGTTGATTCTATTATTATTCCAGAAGCTACTTGTAGTGCTATGATAAACATTGATTGGGCACACTACTTCCACGATCAACCCGAATGGAAAAAAAGAGCAGAAAAATTAGCTCCTAAAGTTCTGATGGCGACAAAGTGGTTAGAAGATAGTACTGAATTAGCAGATTTATTAAAATCACATGGTAAAAAGATGAATGATATAGTTACCTATCATGATCCTTGCCATGCTAAAAAAATGCAAGGTATTTCAAAAGAACCTCGAAAATTAATTGAACAAAATTATGAGATAGATGAGATGTCTGATTCAAATGAATGTTGTGGTTTTGGTGGTGTTACTATGCAAAGTGAAAAATATCATTTAGCAAAAGCAGTCGGTGTTAAAAAAGCTGCAATGATCAATAAAACAAAAGCTTCTGTTGTGAGTGCAGAATGTAGTGCTTGTAGAATGCAAATAACAGATAGTTTAGGAAGAACAGATACTCAAGTAGTTTTTAAAAATCCTATAGAACTTATTGCAGATGCTTTAGATTAAAAAGTAAGGAACAAAATACTTGATGGAAACTTGGAATAATATTTATAGTAATTTTGACCCTGTAGCATTTAATATATTTGGGGTTAGTGTACATTGGTACGGAATAATGTATGCAATGGCACTATTAAGTGCAATTTATATTGCAGATTGGATTATAAAAAAAGATAATTTAGCTATAGACAAAGATCTTTTTGGTAGTTATGTTTGGTGGGTTGAAATAGGTGTTATTTTGGGAGCTAGACTAGGATATGTTTTATTTTACGATCCACACACAAGCTACTATCTTGTGAATCCTTGGCAAATATTTAACCCTTTTGCAGCAGATGGTTCTTTTATCGGTATCTCAGGTATGAGTTATCATGGAGCTTTGGCTGGTTTTATTATTGCATCTTATTTATGGTGTAGAAAAAACAAGATGAGTTTTTGGTTTATGACAGATATTGCTGCTTTAGCTGTTCCTTTAGGCTATATTTTTGGTAGAATTGGGAATTTTGTAAATCAAGAACTTGTAGGTCGTGCAACAGATGTATCATGGGGTATTTATGTAAATGGAGTTTTACGACACCCTTCTGCTTTATATGAAGCTTTTTTAGAAGGTTTTGTAGTATTTGTTATTTTATATACTATTAGAACGAAAAAACAATTTGATGGTCAAATTGCTTTATTGTATGTGATTTTATATTCAATTATGAGAATCATAGCTGAAGTATTCCGACAACCCGATATTCAACTAGGCTTTTTAATGGGTACAAAATGGTTAACGATGGGAATGATTATTTCAGGAGTATTTGCAATTCTTTGCTCTATACTTTATATAAGTGTATATAAAAAGTATAAAGTAAATTAGATTAGGCGTTGGGGTCTTTGATATACCCCATTTTTATAGCCTCATCTTCGATTTTATTTTTCAATAAATCTAATCTCCATTTATGTCTAGCAGCAAAGTTAGCAATCTCTTTTTCTCTTTCTTCTTTACTACAAAAGACATAGATTCTTTTTAGAAATAGTTTCGGTATTTGAATCGCAATAAGTTGAAAGTAATTCTCTTTACAACTTCTTGAGCAAAATGCCTTACTCATGGCTATCTTTTTTTTACAAAAGGGGCAATGTGACATATTTAAATTCTCCTTTTATTTTTTTATTGGGACTAGTTTATAAAAACTAGCATTTGTAACATCTTGCATATACTTAGGGTCTGTTTCATGCAAAGCAATGATTTGAATCTCTTGTCCATATAGTAACCAACCATGTTCATTATCTTCTAGTACACCTAGAGAAAACATCTCTACTATTTCATCTTTTGATACTATTTGCTCTTCCATTATGTTGTCCATTCTTTTTATTGTATATCGTCTATTTGGTAACCTGATGATGAATTGTTTTTAATAATCTCATAATAAGTTTTATTTCTGATTTTATTAACAACATTTCTCATTGTAAAAATACTCATTTTCTTTTCTTTCCAAACTTTTTCTTTTATCTCATCATAGCTAATAATTCTATTGTGATTGTCTAAAAGTAATTTTAACAAATCAAACTCAAAGCGTGTAAAATTTATCGCTTCATTATCATTATAGAATCTTTCTCTATAATCATCATAATAGATACCGTGATTTAAAGAAACTTTATCAACTCTTTTTGATTGGTTAAGAGCCATTACAATTGAAAGTTTTAAATCATTGTAGCTAATAGGATTTGACAATATTGAATATGCACCATAATTAATACAGTCTACCATATCTTTTTCATCATCTCCTGTTAGGATAGCAATCTTCGGCAACATAGGTTTTATAAGCTTGAGCTCTTTTAATAACTCTAATGCGTTTGAAATACTATAATCTAACAATAAAATATCATACGGTTTTGTTTCGTTTTTAATCTCTTCCAAAGTAGTTAAAAATAATAGATTTTTTGCATCTTTAAATTTATTTTGAATATCTTGAATCGTTTTTTTATTATCTGTTATACATAAAATCGACATATTGCTAAATTTTCTTATTTTTTTTATCATAATACTTCGTATTTCCTATAGTTATATTTTGTTATTGTATCTAAAATAGTTATTTATGTCAAAGACATATACTAATAAATATATAGTACCGAAACAAATTATATAAAAACTTAAAAAATTATTTTAGGTCTGCCCAATTATTTCCAATTGATAAACTCACCTTTAATGGTACTTCTAGTTTGTAAATATTTTCCATTATATAAGTAAGTTTCTCTGTTATTTCGTCTAATTTTTCCTCTTTAACTTCAAATATCAATTCATCATGTATTTGTAATAACATTTTTAAATCGTTATTATTTTTATATTTCATATCTATTTTTATCATTGCTAGTTTGATTAAGTCTGAGGCACTTCCTTGAAACACTGTGTTTACAGATTCTCTTTCATAAGTTGCTTTCATCATCCCTGTTGCATTTTCAAAATCAAATCTTCTTTTTCGTCCAGATAATGTTTTTACATATCCATTTTCCATAGCATTTTCTTGAATTGATTTCATAAAATCTTTTACTGTACTAAAACTTTTAAAATAACTATCAATATACTCTTTTGCTTCCTTTGATGGGATTTCTAGTTGTTCTCCAAGTTTTCTACTTCCCATACCATATAAAAGTCCAAAATTGATAGACTTAGCTATATTTCTTTTATTTGGAGCTTCATCTTCTCCGAAAATTTTAATAGCTGTTTGTAAGTGAATATCTTTGTTTTCTCTAAAAGCTGCTACTAATTCTGGGTCTTTACTATAATGAGCAAGTAATCGTAACTCAATTTGGGAATAATCTATACCTACTAATTTATAACCAGGTGATGCTATGAAACCTTCTCTTATAGCTCGTCCTGATTCTGTTCGTACAGGAATATTCTGTAAGTTTGGATTTTTACTACTCAGTCTTCCTGTAGCAGTTCCTGTTTGTAAAAATGAGGTATATATTTTATTTTCATCATTTTGTTTTGCCAATTCTAAAAGAGGTTCTATATAAGTTGAATGCAATTTAAAAGCTTCTCTATATTCTAAAATTTTGGGTACAACTTCATGTTCATCTTTTATTTTTTGTAGAACTGATTCATTTGTACTATACCCTGTTTTTGTTTTTTTAGATGCTGTTAGTTGTAGTGTTTCAAATAAAACTTCTCCTAATTGTTTTGGAGAGTTAATATTGAACTCAACTCCTGCTAAAGTAAATATAGACTGTGTAAGTTCTAATAAGTTATTTTTACTTTTTTCTTTAAGGTTTTCAAAAAATGCTATATCTATTTTGATACCTCTATTTTCCATATTATTCAAAACATTTACAAAAGGAAACTCAACTTGAGTTGCAATTTTCATAAGATATTCTTCATCATTTACTTTAAATGCTTCCAATATTTTAAAGTAAAGTTTAAAAGTAATAAATGCATCTTCTGCTGCATAAGCACAAGCATCTATAATATTTACATTTGAAAAATCTTCACCTTTTTTAACAACATCTTTAAAAGCTATAGTTTTATAACCATCGAGAAGTCGAATAGCTAATTTATCCATTCCTACAGGTTTATCACTATCTAAAAGCCACGCCATAATCATTGTATCTGCATAGAGTTTTATATCAATTCCAAAATTATTTTGAACCACTTCTAAATCATATTTAAAGTTTTGTAAAATAAGTTTATGGGTATTTAGTAACTCTATTGCTCTTTTAGCATCATTTAAAGATATTTGTTCTTCAACACCTAGATAGAAATGTGCTATTGGCACATAATACGCTTTTGAATTTTCCCAACAAAAAGAAAAGCCTACAATATTAGCTTTTTTAGCATCTATCCCTGTTGTTTCTGTATCAAAAGCAACTAGAGAATTTTTTGGAATAGTATTAAGTACTTCAAAAAGTTTTGAAGATTGATTTAAAAGGATATACTCACAATTTAAAACCTCTTTTTCTTTTACTTGAAATTGAGATTCATCATATCCTAAAGGGATAGTTGTTTTGTAATTTAAACCCTCTTTATGAACCTTATCGATAATTCTATTCATCCCAAATTCATGTAATGTATCTGCAATTTTTAAAATCGGATTTTCTTTTGGTAACTCCAAAGCCTCAATCGAACCTAAATGCTCTAAAGCATGAAAATCAGTAGCTAATGTTACTAATTGTTTACTTATATAAGCCATCTCTTTATTTTCATTTAAGAGCTTTTGCCATCGCGGTTTTTCAATATTATCTATATTTGCATAGATATTATCAAGGGTATCAAACTGTTGAATTAAAGCCATAGCAGTTTTCGCACCCACCCCTTTTACTCCAGGTACATTATCTGCACTATCCCCTAATAGTGACTGGTAGTCTGTAAATTGATGTGGATATACTCCATATTTAGTAAAACATTCTTCACTGCTTACGACTT
The DNA here is from genome assembly GCF_047159865.1 of Arcobacter sp. 15-2. GTDB lineage: Bacteria > Campylobacterota > Campylobacteria > Campylobacterales > Arcobacteraceae > JAIOSF01. The sequence goes on along the minus strand of NZ_AP038804.1, from coordinate 2,240,031 downwards.
TTTTCTTCATTGGGTCAAACATACATATATCATCATTTATAAGTTGATATAAATCTTTATCATGACTAACTATTCGTATTTTTAAACCGTTGGCTACACCATCATGTGCCAATGAAGCGATGATATCATCAGCCTCATACCCTATTTCTGATGCTGTCATAAATCCCATCTTTTCTATAAAGTCAATAGCAACTGGAAGTTGTGCTTTTAAATCTTCAGGAGCTTCAGGACGATGTGATTTATACTCTTCATAAATATCACTTCTAAAAGTTTTTCCTTTACTGTCAAGTGCAAAAACTAAATAGTCTGTTTTGAAATCTCGCCCTATTCCACTTATAAAATTCATAAAACCTGTAAGCATCCCTGTTGGAAATCCAGTAGCTGATTTGAGTGGTGGTAGTGCATAATAACTTCTAAATAAAAATCCAAAAGTATCTATAATTGTAAGTGTTTTTTTTTGTTCTTCCATAGTGTATATATCCCTTTTTATAGACCAAAAAACTCTTCAAGTCTTTGGTTATGTTGTTTTTGATTAAGTGTTGTACTTTTTTGATGAGTACCTGGTATGTTTGTATGTTCTTTTTGGTTTTCTAAACTTTTCATAAGTCTTTTCATATATTTAGCTTCTAGCATTTTTAATTTTGTAAGTTGTTGCATAATAAAAGTAAGGTCTTTTGATTTTGGTATGATGTACGGTGTGACTACAACTACTAAATTTATTTTGTCTTCGATGTCATAAGAGTTTTTAAAAAAAGCTCCAAAGTAAGGTATATCACCTAATAATGGTATTTTAGAATTTGTAGTTTCTACTTTATTTTTAACTAAACCACCCAAAATAATACTTTCACCATTGTTTACCATAACCGTAGTTATAACCTCTTTTTTATTTGTATTTGGATTTCCTGTTTTTGCATCTGTTTCTTTTATATCCTCTAAAACAGTATGGAGTTCTAGCGTTATTTTGTTGTTATTTGATATTCTTGGTTTGACTATAAGTTTTAGACCTATATCTTCTCTTTTAAAACTTGTTGTGGTTGTTGTACCTATTGTAGTTCCTGTAGGAATAGAGCGTGTTTCACCAACATAAATAGAACTCTCTTTATTATTTAAGCATAAGATAGATGGCTCACTTACTATATCTAAAGCCTTATTTTGTTTCAATAAATTAATAGTTGCACCAAGAGATAATCCACTTTGAATATTCTTTGGATTGTATCCATATACGCTGAGTTGTTCTAAGCTAAGTGCATTATTTATTTGATTGTTATTTAAAGAAGAAGCAAAAGTCATAATACCTGAACCAGTATTATCAAAACCATTTAAACCGTACTCGATACCAATATCTTGAATTTTTGATTCACTAATTTCGATTATTTTTGCTTGCACATAAACTTGTTGTTTTGAGGTATCAAGTTCTTTGATCAGATTTAAAAATGGAATTATTTTTCTCTCTAATCCTTTTAATATAATTGCATTAGTATCTTTAAATTGTGCAATTTTAATGTTGTTTTTATCTTTACTCTTCAGTTCTAAACTTTGAAGAATTTCTAAAATATCACTAGCTTTTGTATTTTTTAAATATATTATTTCTATATTATCAGATGGTGCTATTTTTATAATATTTAAAATATTATTTTTTTCTACTATTTCAAACCCTTTTGAATGTAAAATAGTTTTTAAAATATCAAGAATTTCATCTTTATATATAGGTTTACTTGAAACAAAATTTATTTTTTCTGGAAGTTTTGTTGATATTAAAATGTTTTTATTTATTGTTTGAGATGTTATTTTAATAACATTTTTTAATGACAATTGACTAAAATTGGCATTTATAATATCTTTTGCATTTGCAGTGTCCATCAAAATTAAAAAAAGAAAACTTTGAAATAATTTTTTCATCGAATTTTTATCTTTTTATTTTTACTTATCTTATAAATACTAGAAGCCTTCTTCTCTTGAAAATTTTCTTTTGTATAAACTACAATATCACTATTATTTAAGGCATATTCTAAATTAAAACTGTTTTTTGTTTTATTTGCAGATGTTGAATACATAAGATTAAATTTTTGTAAAAAATTTTGATGCTTTGAATTGTGATGGACAACTCTAAAAGCATTTTGGTTTGGATATATAAAAGTAGAGTTTTTTGCATTACGAATTGTTTTTTTATGTAAGTTTGGTACCCTTATAAACTGTTTGAGTGTTCTAAGGGTATCAACAACTTGTAGTGTTTTTTGTTTTGAGTCTCGTTGTTTAGCACGAGAAAGTTTTTTATCAGCTTGTGATAAAAAACCTACTGTAGTGTCCGTTTGAGTTAAATAAACTAAAGAGGGGTTCAACTGTAAACTTTCTCTTACAGTAAAAACTCTTGAATTGATTTAGGAATTAATCCATTTGTATCTTTAATAGCTACGATTGCTTTAACTGAAGCTAATGCTCCTGCAACTGTAGTAAAATATGGTACATTCATTCGTAAAACTGTTCGTCGAATTTGTAGTCCGTCATCTTTACTAGTTTCTTCTCCATCACTTGTATTTATAGCCATAACAATCTCTTCATTCATAAGACTATCTACAATATTTGGTCTACCTTCACTTACTTTTAAAACTTTTTCACAAGGTATACCTGCTTCACTAATAATATTATAAGTACCACCAGTTGCAATGATATCAAAACCTGCATTTTCAAGTCCAAGAGCAATTTCAGGTGCAAACTCTTTGTCAAGGTCTGCAAGAGAGATGAACACTTTACCACCATTACTAGGAAGGTTGTTTTTAGCAGCACTTTGTGCTTTTGCAAATGCTTTTCCAAAATCATCACTAATACCCATAACTTCACCTGTAGATTTCATCTCAGGTCCTAAAATAAGATCAGCACCACTTAGCTTATTGAATGGGAATACTGCTTCTTTAACAGCAACATGTCCTTTTAACATAGGTAATAATAAATTTGCTCTTGATGGGTTTGTAACATTTACAATTTTTTCATCTTTATCGTAAGCTTTTAAAGCGTCTTTTAAAGATTCTCCATACATAACTCTAGTAGCAACTTTTGCCATAGGAATACCTGTAGCTTTAGATACAAAAGGTACTGTTCTACTAGCTCTTGGGTTTACTTCAATTAAATAAATTTTACCATGATGAATAGCATATTGCGTATTCATAAGTCCTACTACACCTAACTCTAAAGCCATAGTTTTTGTTTTCTCTTCTACCTCTTTTAAAAGTGTATCAGATAAACTTATTGGAGGTAAACTACAAGCTGAATCTCCAGAGTGAATACCCGCTTCTTCAATATGTTGCATAATACCACCAATATATACATCAGTTCCATCAGTAATACAATCTACATCAAGCTCAATAGCACGATCTAAAAATTTATCTACTAAAACTGGTGCATCATTTGATACTGAGACAGCTTCTGCCATATATTGTTTGAGCTCTGAATCACTATAAACAATCTTCATACCTCTACCACCAAGTACAAATGAAGGTCGTACAAGTACTGGATAAGTAACTCTATTTGCTATTTCTAGTGCTTCTTCTAAAGTAACAGCTGTACCATTATCTGGTTGTAACAGTCCAGCTTTTTCTACAAATGTAGAAAATTTTTCTCTATCTTCAGCTAGGTCAATCACTTCTGCAGTTGTACCGATGATTTTACCACCCATATCGTGAATAGCATTTGCTAATTTTAATGGCGTTTGCCCACCAAAGTGTACAATTATACCATCTGGATTTTCTGTTTCTATTACATTTTGTACATGTTCAAAATCAATAGGCTCAAAATATAAAATATCTGAAGTATCATAATCTGTTGAAACCGTTTCTGGATTACAGTTATACATGATTGTTTTTACACCCATCTCATTTAAAGCAAATGAAGCATGACAACAACAATAGTCAAACTCAATACCTTGACCAATTCTATTTGGACCTCCACCGATAATTAAAACTTTTTTATCTGAAGATTTTGTTTCATCTAGTTTTGGTAGTTTTGTAATATTTGTAGATGAATATAAATATGGTGTTAATGCTTTAAATTCTGCTGCACAAGTATCTACTTCATTGTATTCAAGATTTATACCTAAATTTTTTCTAGCATTATATACATCATTTTGATTTGTTCCAGTTAGTTTTGCAATCATCTCATCACCAAAACCAAATGTTTTTACTTTTCTTAAAAATTCTTCATCTGATAAAGTTTTTTCTTGTAAAGATTTCATCTTACACTCAGCGTTATAAATTTCTCTAAATTGTGTTAAGAACCAAGGGTCAATATTACAAAGTTCAAATAATTCTTCGTTTGTTAAACCTTCTCTATATCCTTGCATTAAATATAAGATTCTATTTTCATTTGGTCTTCTGATCTCTTTTTTAATAAGATCTAGATTTCCTTCCTTTTCATTGAATCCTATAAGTCCTGTTTCTAAAGAACAAAGTGCTTTTTGCATAGACTCTTTAAATGTTCTACCCATAGCCATAACTTCACCAACAGATTTCATACCAGTTGAGAGTGTAGAGTTTGCCAATGGAAATTTTTCAAATGTAAAACGAGGAATTTTTGTAACAACATAGTCAATTACAGGTTCAAAAGAAGCAGTTGTCCCTGTGATATCATTTTCAATTTCATCAAGTGTAAAACCAACTGCTAAGAGTGTAGCAACTTTTGCAATAGGATATCCTGTAGCTTTCGAAGCAAGAGCAGAAGATCGTGAAACTCTTGGATTCATCTCAATAACAATCATTCTTCCTGTTTTAGGACAAATAGAGAACTGTACATTTGAACCACCAGTATCAACACCAATCTCTCTTAAAATATCAAAAGAAGCATTTCTCATATTTTGGTATTCTTTATCTGTAAGTGTAAGTGCAGGAGCTACTGTTATACTATCACCTGTATGTACACCCATAGGGTCTAAGTTCTCAATCGAACATACGATGATACAGTTATCTTTATTATCTCTGATAACTTCCATTTCGTATTCTTTCCAACCGAGCATTGATTCCATAATTTCAATCTCGTTAATTGGACTAGCATCAATACCTTCTTGAGCAAGTTTTTTAAACTCATCCATATTATAAGCTACACCAGAACCACCACCTGCTAGTGTGAATGATGCTCTTGATATTACTGGAAAACCAATCTCTTTTGCTTTTTCCATAGCTTCTTCTACCGTATAAGCATTTGCTGATTTTGGTAAATCCATCCCTATTTTTATCATAGCTTCATTAAAAAGATGTCTATCTTCACCTTTTTTAATAGCATCAGGATGAGCTCCAAGAAATTTAATACCTTTTAACATACCTTTATCATACATTGTTGTAGCAACATTAAGTGCAGTTTGACCACCCATTGTTGGTAAAATAGCATCAATATTTTCAATTTCAATAATTTTTGCTATCATATCTTCTGTGATTGGCTCGATGTATGTTTTATCTGCAAATTCAGGATCAGTCATAATAGTAGCAGGATTAGAGTTGATTAATACAACTCTATAACCGAGCTCTTTTAATGTTTTTGTAGCTTGAGTACCAGAATAATCAAACTCACACGCTTGACCGATAATAATAGGACCAGATCCTATTAATAATATAGACTTTATATCTTCTCTTTTTGGCATTATTAAATTTCCTTGTTTATGTTGTAAATTTGATAATTATAGCCTGAAATTACTTAAAAATCTATTATATAAACTACTCCTATTGTTATGCAGTTGGTAGTGAAAATTTTTGGTGTGTGAACTCACCCTCTTCATCAAAGAAAAAGTAATTAAGAGTATCTTTTTTGATTTTTAAACCAGCTAAATAACGAAGTGCTAAGTTTGCTTGAAATGAAGCTATGTGCATCACAATTGGGGCTGTTATCCCTCCTGGTTTATGATCTGTTACATTAAAAACAGATTCAAAATCAGATTTGTCAAAAAAACATACTTGACCATGAAAGGATTCTACACTTGCATATAACCAAGGGATGTTTTTATCTTTAGAAAAGGCATTGATTTTAGCTCTTACAGGTAAATTGTCTGTTCCATCTAAAATAAGATCATAATAATCATCAGTAAAGCTAAAAGTATCAAAATCCATATCATGTGCAGTTACTGTTACAAAAGGATTTCTTGATTCTATGAGTTCTTTAAGAACCTCACACTTTAGTTTATCTTCATCTCCAACTTTAAAACCAATTTGACGATGAATATTATGGACACCAACTGTATCAAAATCTATTAAATCTATATGCCCTATTCCACTACTTCCTAATGCAATTGCTAAACTACATCCCAATCCACCAGAACCTATAATTGCAATTTTTTTTGTTTTTAGAGACTCTTGAGTTTCTTCACCCCAAAGTTGTATTTGTCTATTAAAGTATTTTTTTTCATCTTCAGTCATGATATATCCATTTCTATTTATTTTAATGAGCAACTATATCATTTTTTTATTTTGATTATCTTAATGAATTTAAAAAATAATTAGATATCCTACTATAAAAACAAAAACAATAATAAAAACATCATATTTTATGAAAAAGCTTTCTTTTTTGTTTTTAGTGAATGACCAATTATTTATATGTGAAGGTAGATTTGTTTTCATATTCTGTACCTTTTAATAGAATTTATAAATTGTAACAATCCAATTCTTAAAATTAGATAAAATTGCAAATAGAAATACTAATTTATTTTATGATAGAATAATTCTATGACAAACATAAACATAAAAATTGAAGAACTTATAGATTCAAAAGCTCCTGATTTTCAGATTGCTAAAGTTATCAAAAAAGAGATAAAAGAGTATTTAAACTCACTAGATGAAATTTTTAAAAACTCTAGTGGAAAAGATTTTTTAGTCAAACATACTAAAAAAATAGATAGTTTTATAAAAGTTATATATAAATATCTTTTAAGAAAACATTTTGGTTCCTATATGCCTATGAGTAGTTATATACCTGTTAATGTTATCGCTTTAGGTAGTTATGGTAGAGAGCAATTATGTGTTTATAGTGATATAGATATCATGCTTCTGTATGAAGATGTTTCTGGTTTTAATATTCAACCGATTTTAGAAGAGTTTGTATTGTTGGCTTGGGATAGTGGGTTGAAACTAGGTAGCCGTGTACATAATATTGCAAACTTGGCACAAGAGGTTCAAACTGATATCACTATCAAAACATCAATTTTGGAATCTCGATTTATTTATGGATCAAAACATCTTTGGTTTAAATTTGAACATACATTATCAAAAATTAGAAAACACAATAGAAAAGAGTTTGTAGAGGAAAAAATTGCTGAACATAAAGCGAGACTCTTAAAAACACCTTTAAATATGCAACCCAATATTAAAGATGGTTATGGTGGAATGAGAGAATCCAATATGCTTTTTTGGATGGCAAATATTGCTTTTGGGGTAACAAATACAAAACAACTTTGTAGAACAATTTTTAGTGATGAGGAGTATAAAAAATATGCTATTGCTGTAGAATATATTTTTAAAGTAAGAACTGCTTTACATCTTATTGCAAAAAAGAAACTTGATATTGTTACTTTTGATCGCTTACCAGAATTAAGTGATTGGTTAGGTTTTTGTGATACTTCAAGATATGTAAAAGAGCGGCAATGTATGGAAAAAATACTCCTATCATTACATACTATTCATCATTTTTCAGTGATTGTTACTAAAAAGATTACACGAAAATATATTTACGATCTAACAAATTTTACAAAACTAAAAGAGCACAGAATAGAAAAAAATATTTTTTACTATGACAATAAAATTTATACTTCATTTCAAAGGAAACCTAAGAAACTCAACCTATTTTTAAAAGAGCTTGTTTCTTTACCTGTTGGAGTTAAATATTTTGATTCATCTTATGTGTATTATGCTTCTAATACAATTCTTCCAAGTAAATTAAATGATGCTACAAAGGCACTTTTAGTAGCTATTTTACATAAAGAAAACCTTTATCCTCTGATGAAACTTTTATACAACTCTTCACTTTTAGTAGAACTTATTCCTACAATGAAGATGATTATAAATCAGCCTCAATTTGATGGTTATCATAAACATCCTGTCGATATTCACAGTGTTAAAACTTTGTATCATCTTCAAAATATTCAAGATCCTTTTTTACAAGTTATGTATGAAAAACTAAACCAAAACCAAAAATTTGTTTTAAGGTTAGCCTCTTTTTTTCATGATTGTGGTAAAGGAAGAGGAAAGGACCATCATGTTGTGGGTCAAAATTTATTTAAAAAATTTGCAAAATCTTTAAAAATATCAGATGAAAATATCACTTTAGCATCGACTTTAATACGCTATCACAATATGATGAGTAAGATAGCTACAACTGAAGATATTTATGCACAAGAGACTATTTTAGCTTTTACTGGACTTATTCAAACGCATGAAGCATTAAAACTTTTATATATCTTGACTTACGCAGATATCTGTTCAGTAGATGAAAAATTTTATAAAAGTTCAACGGCTTCTTTATTGAAAGAGTTATACTTACAATCAATTCCTGCTTTTAACAATAAAGAGTTACTTCAAATTAGTACAAGAAGAGTTGCAAAAGAAAATACAATCAAAAAAAATAAACTCTTTATAGAATCATCACGATTGATGCAGAAAAAGATTCTTCATATTGAGTCAAATCAAATGTATTTAAAATACAAGGCAGAAGATATTATTAAAATTGCAAAGCGTGCAAAAAATGCTATAAATTGGGATTATACTATTTCAAATAAAGAAAGACTCTCTATTAAAATAACGCGAGCTGTTCCTTTGAACTTGGGTTATCTATTAGGAAAAATGCAATTTTTAAATATTGTTTCAATGGGAATTTATAAACTCTTTGATGATAAAAAGTTTTTCGAAATAACTTTTAATGAAAGATTAGATGAAGATGATTTACCTTTTGTTGAAGAGATTATTACAGACTCTTTTGATATGTCTAGAGATATCAAACTAAAAAAACCAACGATTTTAAAAGAGGAAATTTTTATAGACTGTAATCATACGAAAAGCTTAGCATTGATGAAAATAAACACTAAAGATCAAAAAGGGCTATTTTCTTATATTGCAAAAACCTTTGATGATTTTGATGTAGAGATAAACAGTGCAAAAATTCAATCTATACGAGGTAAAGCAAATGATCTTTTCCTTATCTCAAGAGATAGTCATTTTTGTGATAATAAAGAAAAAATTTTGGAACTTATTACAAAGCAATAAAAGAAAACTTAATTAGAGTGTTGATTAACAGTTAATTAACACTTTAAAGATATTCTTTATCTTGAAAATTTAATAAAAGGTAAAGTTTATGAATAAAAAAATCTATCTATCTTTAGCATGCTTAGTTGCAATGAATGCAGCAGCACAAGATTTAGGGGAAATAGAGGTATCTGAAAAGATAAATAATAAAATAGTATCAGATGTAAGTACTGAAGAGATTAAAAGTGCAGATTTAGCTGAAGCATTATCAAAAAACATACCATCTGTTTCGATTGTTAGACGAAGTGGTATTGCAAATGATATTATTTTAAGAGGTCAGAAAAAAGACAATATCAATATTTTAGTAGATGATGCAAAAATTTATGGTGCATGTCCAAATAGAATGGATCCTCCTACTTCACATGTTTTATCAAATAATATCGAAAGTGTAAAAGTTACAGAAGGTCCTTATGATGTAGAAAATTTTGGAACACTTAGTGGTCTTGTTCAAGTAAAAACAAAAGAACCATCAAAAGAATTTCAAGGTGAAGTAAACTTAAATGCTGGAAGCTTCGGATACAAAAAAGCAAGTGCAACAGTAAGTGGAGGAAGTGATAAATTTAAACTACTACTTTCTACTTCTATTGAAAATGGTGACCAATATGAAGATGGTAATGGTAATGACTTTAGAGAACAACAAATTAAAAAAGGTGTTAACACAGTAAATCAATATCAAAAAAATGATGATGAAGCTTTTGAGAAAAAAACTTTACTTGGAAAAGCCATTATCAATATTAATGATGATTCTGAATTGAAACTATCATATACAGCAAATAGAAGTGACAATGTTTTATATCCAAACACTCCTATGGATGCAGATTATGATGATTCAGATATTTATACTGTAGGATATACAGCTAGAAACTTATCAAACTTATCTAAAGAGTTAAGTTTAGATTATTATTATTCTAAAGTTGATCATCCTATGAGTACAAAACTTAGAAATAATGGAAAAATGATGTATATGACAAACCATATGGAGTCATCTATGTGGGGAACAAAAATTAAAAATAGTATGGAACTTTCTGATTCATTATTAACTATCGGATTAGATACTAGTAAAAGAAACTGGGAAGGAGAAATGTCTAAAACAACAGTTGCAACAGGGGTTACTGTTCCTGTAAGCACTACTTTAGCTTCTACTGATACAATAAATAAAGCTATATTTACAAAACTAGAAAATACTTTTGGAAACTTGAAAATTGAAACAGGTGTAAGATATGATTATACAGATATAGAATCAGAAGATTCATCGAAAACAGACAAAAACTACAAATCATTAAATGCTAATATTTTTGCTACATATAAAGCAGATGCAGATACAAAATATTTTGCAGGGATAGGAAAATCTTCAAGAGTACCAGATGCTAGAGAGTTATATTATGGTGCAACAAACAATAATTTAGATGATACAAAAAACTACGAAGTTGACTTAGGTTTTGAAAAAAATATTGGTGACTTAAATATTAAAACAAAACTATTCTATTCTGAATTAAAAGATTATATTTATAATATATCAGGAACTTTCACAAATATTGATGCAAAGATATATGGACTTGATGTTAGTGGATATTATATTATAAGTGATGCTTTTTCACTTGATTATGGTGTTGCTTACCAACGAGGAAAAAAAGATGGTAGCTTTGCAGATAAAGATTTAGCTGAAGTAACACCTTTAAAAACAAATATAGCTTTGAATTTTGAACATAATAAAGCTAAATTTACAACAGAAATTGTTGCAGTTGATAGATGGGACAATTATGATAGTTCAGCAAAAGAGCAGGAGTTAGCAGGGTATGCTCTAGTAAACTTAAAATACACAAACCAAATACACAAAAACTTTGGATTTACTGTAGGTGTGGATAATATATTTGATACAACTTATGCTTCAACAAATACTTATGAAGATGTACGATATGTTGAAACAGGTGGAGATAGAGTTTTATTGAATGATCCAGGTCGATATGGATATGTTAATTTAAAATTTACATTCTAAAAGAAAAAGATTTACAAAACCTAGTGTTTTGTAAATCTTATCAAATCTTCAGCAGTTACAACTTCCTTCGGTAACTGTTTTAAACATATTTCCAATATTTTTTGAGTACTTAAAGCATCACTAAAAGCTCTGTGATGATTATCTATATTTATATTTAAATGCTCTTTTAAATACTTTAAACCATATCTTTCACACTCAATAACCCTTTTAGATAACTCAATAGTACAAATTCGTCTGTTACATAGTTGACCTAAATCATATTTTTTAAAACTATCACTGATGAACTTATAGTCAAAAGAAATCGCATGTGCAACAAAAAGATCATCTTCTAAAAAAACTTTGAACTCTTCTAAAACAGTTTTAAGATTTGGAGCAGTATATGTCATAGAAGGTGTTATATTAGTAAGTTCTTGAATTTTCTTAGGAATCTCTCCTGTATTTACCAATGTATCATATTTTTCAATAATCTGTCCATTTTTATATCTAACAGCACCAATTTCGATTATTTGTCCATCCTTAGCATTTCCTGCTGTGGTTTCAATATCAACTATACAAAATGTCTGATCTTTAATAAGTGTTGATACAGTTTTTAAACTCACTTGGTCATTTGAAAAATGCAGTGGTAAGCCATTTGAAAGAAGTAATTCTTGTTCAAGTTCTACAGAGTCAAAAAAAGTATCACTTTTTTTAAGAATATTATGAAACTGTTTAAGAGTTAATGGGTGTTTAATTAAAGTGTTTACAAGTTTATTAAGATAATTCATTTGCTTTATCTATAAAGTTTATAATTTTTTGTTTATCTTTAAATCCCTTTTTAACTTCTACACCACTACTTACATCAAGTGAATAAAAATTAAACCCCTTTAAATCTTCCAAATTGTTAGCTGTTAATCCCCCTGCAAGTATTATACGAGAGCAATCAATCTCTTTAAACCATTCGATATTTAGGCGTTTCCCTTCTCCTCCATATTCTGGTACAAATGCATCTACTATTCTATATTCATTTTTGTATAACTCTAAATCCTCTTTTGTTTGTGCTCGTACAACTTTAAGTGCTTTTATTTTGAGTTTTTTATAAAAATTTTCACTAGCTTCAAAATGAATTTGTGCTATATCAATTTGTGATATTTCTGCTATCTGGTTTACCTCTTCTGCTGTTTCATTCACAAACAAACCAACACTTTGTACAAAAGGTGGTATCTTTTTAATTATCTCTTGGGCAGCAGATGGTTCAATATATCTGGCACTTTTAGGATAGAAAACAAATCCCAAGGCATCAGCTCCTGCATCAATAGCATCCATTGCATCTGTTAGATTTGTTATACCACAAATTTTTACTCTCATGACTATTTATCTTTTTTAGATTTGTAAGCTTTTAATTGCTTGCCCATAATCATCTGCACCATACACATAACTACCTGCTACAACTACATCTACTTCGGCAACTTTTAGTTCACCGATATTTTTATCATTTACTCCACCATCAACTTCTATAAGACAAGTAGGATTATGTTTGTTTATTAACTCTTTTAGTTTTTTTGCTTTTGGTACAACACTTTCTATGAACTTTTGTCCACCAAAACCAGGGTTCACAGACATAAGTAAAACCATATCTAAGTCTTCAAGTAAGTATTCTATATCTTCAGGTCTACTATGTGGATTTAATACAATTGCTGGCTTGATACCATAATCTCTGATTTTTTGAATCAATCTATGCGGATGTTTTTCCTCTTCGATATGAAAAGAGATATATTTAGGTTTTAAAGGAGCAAAAAGATCCACAAAAAAAGTGTTGTTTTCTACCATAAGATGTATATCTAAAGGCTTTGTTGCTATTTTTGCAACAGCATTTACTACAACTGGTCCTATTGTTAAGTTTGGTACAAAATGACCATCCATCACATCTACATGAACTAGATCACAACCACCCTCACAGATAGCTTTTATCTCATCATTTAATATTCCAAAATCTGCACTTAATATTGAAGGTGCTACTTGCATTTAATATCCTATTGTTAAAATTAAAATGATTATATCGAAGTTATCTATTTTATTTTATTAAAGAATTTTTAGATAAATAGCAAATAAAATGATAACTTTGATACGAACGAGTCTCTTTATAGTTTCTTTGAAGAGATTTGTTATCTATATTATGGTAGATTATGTTAAATTTAAATATAGGATAATTATGAGAGGTACAGCTTTACAAGCCGCAAAAATATTTAAAGAACACTCAACTGATAATAATACAGGAATTGTTATTTTAGATACATCTGGTTTAATTAACTACGCTAACGATATATTTTGTACACTCAGTGGATATAAAAAAGAGGAATTGATAGGAAAAAACGATACCATTTTCAATTCTGACCACCAATCTGATACTTATGTGGAATCCCTTTATAAAGCATTAAACAAAGGTAATATTTGGAATGACAAGCTTCAAAACAAAACTAAAAATGGTATTTTTTACTGTGTAGATAGAACAATTATCCCCTTTTTAGATACAGAGGGGAAGCCTGAAATGTATGTTAGTATCTATGTTGATATCACCAATGAAACAGAATTAGTTAATAGTTTTGAGAATAATAGTTTTGCTATTGACCAACATTCTATTATTGCAAAAACTGACAATCAAGGTATCATAACTTATGTGAACGATAATTTTTGTGTAATCAGTGGTTATTCTAAAGATGAACTAATCGGTCAAAACCATAGAATTTTAAATTCAAATAACAAACCAAAATCATATTGGAAAGAGATGTATGAAGTTATATCTAAGGGAAATATTTGGCAAGATGAAGTTAAAAACAAAAATAAATATGGGGCTTATTATTGGGTAGATACTACAATTGTTCCTCATTTAGGAGAAGATGGTAAGCCTGAAAGTTATATCTCAATACGAAGTGATATCACAGAACAAAAAGAGCTTTCAAGTGCACTTGTCAAACATAAATTTGCGATTGACCAACATGCTATTATTGCTACTACTGATACATCAGGAAAAATAACTTATGCAAATGATAAATTTATTGAGATTAGTGGATATTCAAAAGAGGAGTTAATTGGTCAAAATCACAGAATAGTAAACTCTGGCAATCAACCATCTTCTTATTGGAAAGCGATGTATGAAACTGTTTTAAGTGGAAACATTTGGAAAGATCAAGTTAAAAATATATCAAAAAATGGTAGTTATTATTGGGTTGATACAAGTATTATTCCATTTTTAGATGATAATGGAAAAGCAAATAGCTTTTTCTCCATTAGAACTGATATCACTTACCAAAAGAGGATAGAAGAGATTTTGGCAAATCAAAGGTTTGCAATGGATCAGCATTCTATTATTGCTATGACTGATATCAAAGGAAATATAACTTATGCTAACGATAAATTTTGTAGAATAAGTGCGTATACAGAAGAAGAACTCCTTGGAAAAAATCATAGAATATTGAACTCTGGTCATCAACCGACCTCTTATTGGAAAGAGATGTATTCTATATTAAGTCAAAAAGGTATTTGGCAAGATGAAGTAAAAAATAAAAATAAAAATGGTGAGTATTATTGGGTAGATACGACCATTGTTCCATTTTTAGATTCAAATGGAAATGTAGATTGTTATATATCTATAAGAACAGATATCACAAAATATAAAAAAGTAGAAGAAGAGTTAAAAGAGCATCAAGATAATTTAGAACAAATAGTAAAAGAGAGAACTAAAGAACTTGATGAAGTAAATAGACAACTTACATATTTAAGTGAAGTTGATACTCTAACAAAGCTATCAAACAGAAGAAAACTCGAAATCGATTTTAATCGTGAACTTGAAAAATGTAACCGTTTTAATCGAAAAATGGCATTGTTTTTTCTAGATTTAGATAAATTTAAACATGTTAATGACACTTATGGTCATGAGATTGGCGATTTGTTATTACAAGCTGTTTCAAGTAATATTGTACACTCATTAAGAAACAATGAATATATTTATAGGATTGGTGGTGATGAGTTTTGTATATTGATTCCAGAGTTTACAGAGCAACAAGAGCTTGAAGTATTAGCAAAAAGAGTTGTGGGAGCTATTTCAAATATAGATGAGATAGAAAGTTGTAAAATTGATATAAGTTGTAGTATTGGGATCTCTATTTTTCCAGATAATGGAACTACTTTAAATGAACTTATCGTTAATGCCGATAAAGCTATGTATATCATTAAACATCAAGGTAAAAACAATTACCATTTTATATCGAACTAGTTTAGTTTGATATTTGATTTGATAATAAAAGAGTAGAGATACTCTTTTATCTATATTTTCTAAAAAGTAAAAATACTCCAAATAGTATGATCGCTACTAAAGCTAATCCATAAGATTTAAACTCATCGATATAAGTGTAAACTAAATCTCCCAACATATAAGCAGCACTTCCAATAAGAATAGCCCATAAAGCTGTAGCAAAAACATTGAAAAACATAAATTTTTTGTAGTCGTATTTTGTAAGTCCCATAGCTAAAGGGATAAGTGTTTTGATACCGTATACATATTTTTGGAGAAATATAACCCATGAACCATATTTTCTCATAAGAAGATGTGACATAGCAATTTTTCTTCTGTGTTTTTGCATCATCTGTTTTGCTTGGGCTTTGTTTTTTCTAGCAATTGTAAATAAAAATTGATCTCCTATAAAGTTAGCAACACCAGCTACTAAAATAGTAACAAATATATTTAACTCTCCACTAAAGGATAATATTCCAGCTACTACAAGTGCTAAAAAACCTCCACCAAAAGAGTATAAAAATAAAATGATATATCCCCAATCTCTAATCATATCTTCCATTAAATAAGCTCCATTCCATTTTCATCTATTTTGATGAGATTATTTTCTATTAAACTTGTTAGTGCTCGTTTATATGCTTTTTTACTCATACCAAACATCTCTTTTACTATTTCTGAGTCTGTTTTGTAATTGTAAGGAAGATTATTATGGTTTTGTTTTAGTGTATCAAGTATTTTTTTCGTATTTACATCTTCTGTAAATGTTTTGCCAATAGGTTGTAAAGAGATGTCTACTTTCCCATCTTCACGAATATTTTTTACATATCCTTTGATTTTATCTCCTACATCAATAGAGGTAAAAATTTCATTGCTATAAACCATACCTTCATAGGTATCATCTATAATAGTTTTATAGCCTAGTGGAGTTTTTGCAAATACAAGCAGATCTACTATTTGATTTTGTTGTAAATCTTTTGTATCTGTACTTAAATATGATGTGATTTTTTCTACACCTATGAGTCTTCCTGATTCCTCATCTTCTACAATTCTTACAATTCTTGTTTGCCCATCTCGAAAAGGATTTTTTTGTCTGTTTCTTGGTACAAAAAGGTCTTTTGGTAACCCCCAGTCTACAAAAGCACCAAAATCTACTACATCTACAACTCGTGTAAACATAAACTCATCTTTCATCCCATAAGGCTTTTGTGTTGTAGAAACAAGTCTATCTTCACTATCTGTATATACGAAAACTTCTAGTTCATCATCTACTTGCATATCTTTTGTTACATACGCATTTGGTAGGAGTACTACCTCTTCATCTAAAGCTTCTAGGTAAATACCTGGTTCTGTTATTCTGTTTATTTTTAAAGTGTTTAATACACCTAATTCTATGTGTTCATTTATCATGATTGCATTATATCTAAAAGTATGTATAATATAACTAACTTGTAATATGGTTTTAGATAGTATTTCATTAATGAAGCACTTAAAAGGTTATGGTAAACGATACTTCTCATTAGCAATCATTGCTATGTATTCAACATTAAATAAACTATCTTCTATAGATAGTAATTTTCAGTACCATAAAAAAGCTTTTGCATATCAAGAATATAAAACCTCCCCACCCTACTCTAATTTTAATTACTAACATATACAAAAATTAAAATTTAGGGAAAATAATGCAAAATAAAATCAAACTAAGCCTAGTTGCCTGTTTGCTAACTACTACAATAGTTGCAAACGAAAACTTGGGAGTTATAACAATTACAAGTGCCACAAAAAGTGAACAAAGCATAAAAGATGTAACAAGTAGTGTTTCTGTTGTAACAGGAATAGAACTTGAAGAGAAAAATATCAAAACAGTGACCGAAGCTTTAAATCTAGTAAGTGGAATAAGTTTTACCTCAAATGGTGGGATGGGAAAAACTACTTCCATAAACTTAAGAGGTATGGGGAACAATAGAACTTTAATACTCGTAGATGGTATGAAGTTTCAAGACCCATCAAATACAAGTGGGGCGAATATAGCACATCTAATGGTTACAGAAATTGAAAAAATTGAGATGATAAAAGGTGCGCAGAGTGGTATTTGGGGTGCAGATGCTAGTGCTGGAGTTATAAATATCATCACAAAAAAACCAAAAGATGGCGTTCATGGTAGTATCCTCATGGAAGCTGGTTCTTCTAACACAAAAAAAATAGCTGGAACAATCTCTTATAAAAATAAAAAAATGGATGCAAAACTTTCTGTTACAGATATCCAAACAGATGGATTTACTAGTGCAGCACCAAAAGGGAAAAATATTGACAAATATGAAGATGATGGGTATGAAAATACAACTATAAATCTTCAGTCAAATTACTACATAAACGATAACGCAAAAATTGGTATAAATATCACAGATATAGATGCTCTTTCCCAATATGATGGATGGAAAGCTCCAAATGACAGTTCAATGAAAAGTGATGTAGATTCAACTCTTTATGGAATAACTTACAATCATATTTTAGATAAACACAATATAACTATTAAAGTTGAAAAAAGTGACTTCACAAGAGATGAAATAGGAACAACTTTTGGTGTGAAATCGTTTGAAGGTGAAACTCAAAATATAGAGATAAGCGACAATATTCAATATAACTCTGAAGACTTTGTCACTTTAGGTACTGGTATAAGTAGTGATAATGTTGATTATGGTACAGTTGCTAATGAAAAAAACTCTAAAGAAAATAAAGACAAATATATTTATATAACAAATTCAAATACAATTAAAAATATTATTTTTACTCAAAGTATACGATATGACAAATACAATAATTTTGATAATAAATTCACGGGAAAATTAGGAGTAAAACACAACTTTACAAATGATATATATCTAAGTACTAATGTAGGTACAGCATATAATGTTCCAAATATAATGCAAGAACTCAACCCTTGGGGAGATACAAATGAAAAACTAAATCCAGAAGATACGAAAAGTGCCGATATCTCTTTTGGGTATAAAGGTTTAGTTCTCACATATTTTTATAGTAAAGTTACAGATTTAATAGATTGGGAAAATAACAAATATCAAAACCTTGAAGGTAAATCTACTTTTAAAGGGATAGAGCTTGATTATAAAAAAGAGATATTTTCAGATACTTTATTGTCTTTGGCTTATACAAGACTGAGTGCAAAAAATGAGGATGGTGAGTATTTAAGAAGAAGAGCTAAAGATACTTTTAAATTTGGAATTGATTATTATGGTATCGACAAACTTCATATTGGGCTTAATGGTGAGTATGTAGGAGGTAGATATGAAAGTGATGATAAAAAAGGTTCTCAAACAGGAAGATACACTATAGGAAATTTAAACATAAATTATGATCTATTAAAAAACCTTAAAATCTATACCAAAATAGAAAATATAACAGATAAATACTATCAAACTATAGAGGCTTTTGCATCAAGTCCAAGAGCTTATTATGCTGGTGTTAAGTATAGTTTCTAATGCGATATATATTTTTACTACTTTTTACTATCAATCTTTTTGCCTATGAGCGAATCATAGCACTTAGTCCATCTATAAATGAGATCATATATGCCCTAGGTGATGGTGAAAAAATCGTAGGAAATACTACATTTTGCAATTATCCAGAAGATGCAAAAAACAAACCAAAAGTTGGAGGATATTTTTCTCCCTCTTTGGAAAAAATTCTTTCACTTAAACCTGAACTTGTAATCATGCAAAACAGTAGTATAAAACTCTCAAAAAAACTTCAAAAACTAGGTGTCAAAACAAAAGTAGTAAAACTGACAACTTTACAAGATATCAAAGATACTATTGTTCAAATAGGGCTCATTTTAGATAAATCTTCAAAAGCTCAAGAGATACTTTTATCTCTTGAAACAAAACTCTATCAAACAAAAAATATACTCAAAGATAAAAAAATACTTTTTGTCATAGGTCATAACCTAAAACTTGATAGTCGTATCTTTGTAGCAGGTCAAAATCTTTATTTTGATGATATCATCAATCAAAGTGGAAACACAAATGCTTTTCAAAGTAAAAGAGCTGGTCAGCCTATTTTGAATATGGAAAATATTATCGCTACAGATGCAGACATTGTGATACTTTTATCACCATTTAGAAAACAAAAACAACTCACAAAAGAGCAACTGATCAAACCTTGGCTAGACTTACCTATAAGTGCAGCTAAAACAAAAGCTATATATATTTTGGACAAAGAATATGCCGGAATAAGTAGCCATAGACTTATATACTTTTTAGAAGATTTCAAAGGATTTTTGCAAGATGCTAAAAATAAGTAACTATAATAGTGATATATTGCATGATATATCTTTCACACTTGAAAATAAAAATCTTATCATCTTAGGTTCAAACGGTGCAGGAAAAACAACTTTGGCAAAAGTATTATCAGGAGTTACAAAAAGCTCTTGTGTAACTATAGATGATAAAAATCCAGCTACTGTTTATGGAGAAAAAAGAACACAGTTGATTAATTATATTCCACCAAAACTTGAAATGTATGATGAGTTTATGAGTGTAGAGGAGTTTTTAAAACTCAATCAACTCTATAGTGATATAAGTATAAATGAAGTTTTAAAGTTAGTAAATTGTGGATATATCAAAGATAAAAAATGCAAAACACTTAGTAGTGGTGAAGCACAACTCCTACTTCTATCAAGTGCAATACTCCACAATGCAAAATACACCATTTTTGATGAACCTACATCAAATCTAGACCCACAAAAGATAAAAAACAGTTTTCAAGTTTTAGAAGATAATACAATACTTCAAAATAAAATCATCATCACACATAATCTCAATCTAGCGTATAAATTAAAATATGACATACTTTATATAAAAGACCATAAAATAGTATTTTATGATACAAATGAGAAGTTTTTTGATGAGCAGAATCTACAATTCTTTTTTGAAGATAGTGTCAAAAAATGTGATGATAATATAGTGGTAAATATATGAAATATTTTTTAATCTTTTGTTCAATTATTATACTAAGCATCTCTCCATTTTTTGGACAAATTGAGCTAACTTTTAGTAATATCTTCGATACTAGTAAAATGGAGTATCAAATCTTTTGGGAGTTACGCCTTCCTAGGACGATATTGGCTTTTTTCGTAGGTGCTATATTGGCTTTGAGTGGATTGGTATTTCAAACTACTTTTAGAAATCCTATGAGTAGTCCTTTTACTTTAG
Source organism: Arcobacter sp. 15-2 (assembly GCF_047159865.1). Taxonomy (GTDB): domain Bacteria; phylum Campylobacterota; class Campylobacteria; order Campylobacterales; family Arcobacteraceae; genus JAIOSF01. The sequence goes on along the minus strand of NZ_AP038804.1, from coordinate 2,219,277 downwards.
GGGTTGCTAGTGGGGCTACACTTTTTACAGCTATTGCTATCATACTCGGTCTGAGCTCTTTTATCTCTTTTTTTGCTTTTTTAGGAAGCTTGGCAACTATTATTATACTTTTTATGATAGCTTCTAGGTTTCATAGTAGTGAAACTTCATCGTTACTTTTAGTTGGTATTGCTTTGTCATTTTTTTATAGTGCTAGTTTGATGGTATTGTTTTTTATTAGTAACTTAGAAGAGAGTTATGAGATAGTAAGATTTACAATGGGAAGTTTAGATATTGTAGGTTTCAAAGATTTATACCTTGTTGTAGTTGCTGGGTTATTTATACTTTTTATAGTAAAATACTTTCAAAATAGTATCAAATTGCTTCTTGTATCAAACCAATTTGCTCACCTCAAAGGGTGCAATGTAAAGCGAACAAACTATATACTTCTTATATCAGTATCAATAGTAGTAGGTATTTGTGTAAGTATTACAGGTCCGATTGGATTTGTGGGACTTATTGTACCACATATAGTCAAAACCATTACACAAAAAAGTGCCGATAAACTTATAGGCGCAATATTTTTTTATGGTGGTGTATTTTTAGTATTTTGTGATTTAGTTGCTCGAAACTTAGGAACAAATTCTGATATACCTATAGGTGTCGTGACCTCTTTTTTAGGGGCTCCTTTTTTTATATATTTGATACTTAAAAGAAAAAAACAATAGGAATAATATGAAACTTAAAGATATAATATTTTGGTTATTTTTAATAGCAGTTGCACTTTTTTATATTTTTGAAGGAAATGATATGCACCATGAAAAATGGGAAAAAATTGATAAAGTTTTTACTTTAGATGAAAATGCTACATCATCAAATAATAAGTAAGTATTAGATAAAATTATAGTATGAAACATCTAAAAGGTTATGGTAAAAGATACTTTTCATTAGCAATTATTGCTATGTATTCAACTCTAAATAAACTATCTTCTATAGATAGTAATTTTCAGTACCATAAAAAAGCCTTTGCTTATCAAGAATATAAAACATCTCCCCCTTTTTTAACATATACTTTTTAACAAACAGTTAAACAACTCTAGTATTTTATAGATAAGTATGATTATCTAAAACATTTTACAAGATATAAAAAAGGAAAATAATGACAAAAAGAATTTTAACTTCAATAGCAACATCTGCTGTACTAGCAACATCAGCATTAGCACACTTTCAGATGGTATACACACCAAATACAGCCCTAACAAAAGGAAAAACAATAGAGTTAAGACATGTTTTCACACACCCTTTTGCAGATGAACATACTATGAATATGGGGCAACAACACGATTCTAAAAAGTTTGCAGCAGTTGAAGAGTTTTATGTAATCAACAAAACAAAAAAGAAAGACTTAAAAAATACTCTTAAAGAGATCACTTTTAAAGGGAACCATAACTCAGGTCATGCATACGCTTCAAAGTATAAAGCTAGAAGAATGGGAGATCATGTAATAGTGCTGAAACCAGCTCCATATTATGAATCAAATGAAGATGCATATATACAACAGATTACAAAAACTATTGTAAATGTTGCGGGTACGCCAACAGATTGGGATGCAGAGTTAGGACTAAAAGCTGAGATTGTACCTTTAACAAAGCCTTATGCTATTTGGGAACATGGAAGTTTTACAGGGATAGTAAAATCTAAAGGTAAAGTTGTACCATACGCAGAGATTGAAGTTGAATATCTAAATAGAGATGTAGATATGAAAAACAACAAAATGGGAAGCTCAAAAGTTGAAGCTCCACAAGATGCATTTGTAACTATGACAATCAAAGCAAATAAAGATGGTGAATTTACATTTGCTATACCAAAAGCAGGTTTTTGGGGATTTTGTGCTTTAGGTGTAGGAACAGATACAGAATATAAAGGGAAAGAACTAAGCCAAGATGCTGTTATTTGGGTCGAAGCTCGAGAAATGAGATAATATGCATATTAGTGAAGGTGTCTTATCAGCGGGTGTTATCGCTACTTCAAGTATCATATTAGCACCTTTAATTCTCAATAGTGTAAGAAAATTACATGCAGATGATATCTCTAAAGTAGCACTTTTAAGTGCTTTATTTTTTGTTGTGTCTACAATTCATCTACCTATTGGTGTTACAAGTGTTCATTTTATGATGTTAGGTATCATTGGTATAATGTTAGGTTGGCACAGTTTTACTGCTCTTTTAATAGCACTACTTTTACAAGCTATGCTTATAGGTTTTGGTGGAATTAGTTCTTTATCTGTAAATACTTTAAATACAGGTATAGGAGCACTAACTGGGTTTTATTTGTTTAAACTTCTAAAAGATAGATTACCTACAGCTATAGTTTCTTTTTTAGTTGGATTTATCCCTATTTTAGTAGCTTCTGTTGGAATCGCAGTTGCCCTACTTTTTAGTAGTGATGACTTCTTAATAGTAGCACAAACAGCACTATTAGCACATTTACCTCTTGCTTTTGTAGAGGGGATTATGATGGTGTTTTTATTTAAAACATTACAAAAGTATCAAATCAAAGGATTGAATATATGAAAGCTTTAATAATTGTTTTACTCCCTATTTTTATCTATGCACACTCTTTAAGTGTAACATCCTCATATGAAAATAAAGAACTTTTTATAGAGTCATTTTTTGGAGATGGAAACCCTTGTAAAGGGTGTAATTTTGTTGTAAAAAAAGATGAAAAAGAACTCTATAAAGGTAGTCTTGATAATGAAGGTGTATTTGAAGAAGAAGTAGTACTCGAAACACCTTTTGATATTCATGTAGATGGTGGTATGGGACATTGGGCGGATGTATCAATAGAAGGTAACGAAATGGATGAAGAGTCTGATATTACAAATAATTCAAATACTACAATGAACAGTATTGATGAAACAAAGATAAGACAAATAATACGAAGTGAGTTAAATAAGCAAAATTCAAAAATAGAGATAATGATTGAAAAAAACAAATCTAATACAGAAAAAATGCTTATAGGTCTTGGATATATATTAGGAATATTTGGCTTATGGCAATTAATACTCAGAAAAAAAGAGAAATAGACTACTCCATAGGGATAGTTTCTCTTTTTATCTATAGTTTTTTTATAGCAACAACTAAAAGTGTAGATATTCTTTTAGTTATACCTATTCTTGCACAACTTTTACTTTTTAAAGTAAAGATTAAAAAGGTTTTAAAAAAAGTTTTAAAAGTAAATTTTTTTATTTTTATCACTTTTTTAATCCTTTTTTTAGAAGGAAAACATGAACTTGCAATTTTAGTATTTGTACGGGCTAACCTTATTTTATGGTTTACATTGAGTTTTAATTTTGATGGATTTAAATTGTATAAAGGTCTTACAAATTTAAAAGTATCAAATAAATTTTCATTGATACTTTTTTTTACAGTAAAATATATAGAGGTGCTTTTTAGTAGTGCTTTTAGATTATTAGAGGTACTAAAAATAAGAGGTTTCAGACCAACGATGAGTAAAAAAACATTTAGTATCTATGCAGATATGTTAGCTTTTTTACTCTATACAGCCGTAAATAAAATGGACAAAGTGGAAGATGTTATTGCTATTCGTACAAAAGATGGACAACTAGCACCTTCTAAACAGATCGTAATCAAAATAGAAGAAGTGTTACTTCTTAGTATCATAATAGGAGTGATTTTTGGCTATTATATTAAATAATCTCAAAACAGATATTTTTGCAAATGTTAATTTAGATTTAAAAATAAATGAAAAAATTGCCATTATAGGGCAAAATGGTTCTGGTAAAACTACACTACTAAGAACTATTTTAGGACTTTATAAAAGTAAAGGAGATATCAATATTTTTGGACAAAATTTAAAATCAAAAGATGATTTTAAAAAGATATACTCTAAAATTGGTTATCTTTTTCAAGATAGTGATGATAGTTTTATCACTTCAAGTGTAATAGATGAAGTTGCTTTTAATCTATATAATCTCAATGATGATTATGAAAACGCGTATAAAAAAGCAGAACAACTCTTAGAAGAGTTTGGAATAAGTGATTTAAAAGATAAATTACCAATAAAACTTTCTGGGGGTCAAAAAAGAGTTGTAGCGATTTGTGCATCTCTGATACATAATCCAGATATATTATTATTAGATGAGCCTACAAATCATTTAGACAAAGAGATGTCTCAAATTGTAGAAAAAAAGCTAAAAGAATATCATGGCAATATTATTTTAATAGCTCATAATATTGAGTTTGCTAAAAAAGTAGTAGATAAGTTCTATAAGTTAGAATCAAATGGGCTTATAGAAATAGAAATTTAGATATAATTATAAATAATGAAAGGTAATAATGAAACGGTATAGACATTATAAAAAAGATAAAGCGATAATACTTTCTGTTTTTGGTTCAGTAATAGAACAAGATAAGTATTTAACATTTAAAAAACAAATAGAAGATGAGTTTCCAGGGGTTGATGTATTTATTGCAGTGAGTTCAAGAATGGTTCTTAAAGATTTGATAAGAAGAGGTTTTGACTATAAAAACTTAGCTCAAACTATGGCCGATGTTGATATGCTTGGATACAAAAATATTATTGTATCTTCTGTGAATCTTTTTCCTGCTTGTGAGCATGAATTATTAAAGAAAACAATTCATGGTTTCCAACAGTTTTCATTTGCTAATATAAGACTTTCAAATGCAATTTTAACAAAAACAAAAGATACTACTTTGTTTTTTAAAGAGTTAGATGACAAGGTAAGTAAAAAAAATACAGCAAATTTATATGTTATTCATGGTACTCCAAAACTAGAATTTGGTGGACTTGCATCTGTTAGCTATAGTGCAAAATATTTAGAAGATAAAAATGAAAACAACTATACTTGTAGTTTAGAGGGTGCATTTCCTTATTTTGCTATAAAAGATGAACTCATTAGAAAAATGAAAAAAAATGGTGTAAAAAAAGTACAAATTATTCCCCTACTTTTAGTAAGTGGAAATCACTATATAAAAGATATGGTTGAGATCACTGAGGAGTTATCTGAACACTTTAAAGCTAAAATAGTAAAAAGCATCACAGAAGATGATAAATTTAATTTAATTCAATGGAAAAATACTACTGATATAATTATAAATAACATAAAAGAAGAGATTACTAAACTTGGGCACTAAACATCATAAAAATAAGAAAAAAGATAAAATAAAACTATCTATGGTATCTTTAGGTCCTGGAGATCATGAACTTGTAACGATTAAAGCTTTAAAAGCTTTAAAAAATTGTGGAGCTATTTGTATCCCCACCAAAAGCCATGATCATAGTTTTAATCGTTCAATTACTTATAAAATAGTAAAAAACCTTATGGAGGAGTTTGGGTTTGATAAACCTATTCTTCCTATTTATAGTCCTATGAACTTTAAACATGATGATTGGCAATATCAAGTAGATATTATCAAAAAAGGTATCAAAGAGTATGGAAGTGTATCTTTTGTAACTTTAGGCGATAGTGCTATTTATAGTACTGTATATTATCTATTGGATATTATTAAAAAACAAAATAAAAAGTTGTATAAAAAAAGTGAAGTTATAGCGGGTATTACATCTTTTTCTTATGCTAGTTCACAAATGAAAAAGCCTTTATGTTTAGGAGATACTGCTTTTAAAATAGTACCTCTTCATAAACGAAAAGTACCAAGTACAACAGTTTATATGCGACCAAAAATTGGTATGGAAACAGCAAAGATAAAAGAAAATGGAAAAATATATACCTTTGAAAACCTAAATATGTTAGGGGAAACAACAACAAAAGGGAAAGTAAAAAAAGTTAAAAAATATATGACTTTATTTATAGATTTTATAAAATGGAAATAAATATGCAAAACACAAAAGAATTTATACAAGAACAACCACCTATAAACATAGGTGCAGATATATCAGTAAAATCATTTGAGATGATTGAAGAAGAACTACAAGACTATCCAAAAGCAAAAGAGTTTGATGAAAATGAGATAGAAGTTATTAGTAGGCTGATTCATACTTCTACATGTTTTGAAGAGGTATTAAATAATATCTGTTTTACAGAAGATGCAATTCCTAGAATACAAAAACTACTTTTAAACAAAGCAAAAATAATCGTTGATGTAAATATGATTAAAGTTGGTTTGAGTGATTTTTATCTTAAAACTTATGAAAATGAAGTTATTTGTTATATCAATGAGCCATTTACATATGAAATGGCAGAAAAAAATAAAACGACTAGAAGTTATGCTGCTGTTGTAGAAGCTATCAAAAAACATAAAGGTGAACCTTTGATTTTATGTTGTGGTAATGCCCCTACTTTTATTTATGCTGCTATTAATACTTTACTTGATGAGGGTGTTGACTTATCTCAAGTTGCATTTATTCTGTTTCCTGTTGGATTTGTAAATGTTGTTGAGTCTAAAGATTATGGTAAAAGGTTTTGTGAGCAGTTTGATATCCCTGCTGTTATAATGGAAGGTAGATTTGGAAGTTCAACTATGACTGTTGCGACACTTCATGCTACATATAAACTAATCAAAGATTACGATGGTAAAGACAAGTACAATGGAAAATAACCAAAAACAAGACCCTACAAAAACATACAACCTTATGGGAAGTGAAGTTGTAGATGGTTTTACTTGTAAACCAAAAATTTTAGACCCAGAAAAACCTATTATGCATTTTAAAACGCAAATCTTTTTATGTCATGATGAAAGATGTAAAAAAGCTCATAAATCAGATCAGCTATCTGTAGATTTAAGAGATATATTAAAAGAGATAAACTTAGCTCGTGGTGAAAATAGAATCAAAATATCTCGTACAGGATGTTTTGGAGCATGTAGGTTTAGATCGGTTGCAAACTTATATGAAAATACAAGAGTAAATGGTCATCCAAAAAACAATAACCTCTGGTTAAGAAATATTCATAAATATAGCAAAGAGAAATGGATAGAATTATTTACAGCACTTGCAACAAATAAAGATATCGATGAAATAGTAGAGTTTGCACAGATTCCAATAAGTGAAATCAAAGAGTACCCAAATGACTAAAAAAATATATTTAGTAGGTGCAGGTCCTGGCGATGTTGAACTTTTAACACTTAAAGCTGTACATATTTTAAAAAAAGCAGATGTAGTACTTTATGATGCGCTTGTAAACCCAGAAGCACTAGACTTTTGTAAAGAAGGTGTAATAAAAGAGTATGTTGGGAAAAGAAAAGATAAACATCTTAAAAAACAGGAAGATATCAATTCTTTACTTGTAGAGTATGGAAAAACACATGAAGTAGTTGTACGACTTAAAGGTGGTACACCATTTGTATTTGGACGAGGATACGAAGAGGTGCGTGCTATTATAGATGCAGGTTTTGAACCTGAGATTATTAGTGGAGTAAGTGCAACAACAAGTGTACCTGAAAGCTTTATGATTCCATCTATTGATAGAAAATTCAATGACTCATACAGAACGATTACAGGGCATGATTTAGAAGTATTTACTGATATTGTTACAACATATCATCCACGCGAAAATTTAGTAATCATGATGGGAATTTATAACTTACAACATATTGTTAACACACTTATATCAAAAGGATTTCCTTTCGATTTACCTATTGCTATTTTAAGTAAAGGGAGTACAAAAGATGCTTCAAAATTAGTTTCAACTTTAGAAGAGATTCAAAATAAAGATGATGGTTTTTTTACTGAAATCCGTTCTTTAACACCTGCAATTATTTTTGTAGGTGCTTCAGTTAATAGTAAATATAATAGTTAGAGAAAGAAGTTCACAATATGTCTAAAGTTTTAAAAAGAGGATACACTACAGGTGCACACACCTATATGATTTTTAATTCTGCTTTAGACTATTTTTTATCTACAAAATTAGTATCTATTTCAAAAACAAACAAAATGGATAATGATGATTTAGATGTTACGAAAAACTGTGAAATTGTTGTAACAATTAGTGATAAAGTTGATGATTTAAGACTAAATGTTACTCCACATAATGCACAAGTATGTGTACAAGGATCAAATAAACTTTCTATTTATGCAGGTTTAGGTGTAGGAGTAGTTACAAAAAAAGGTTTGAAAATCACACCAGATTTTCCAGCTATCAACCCTACCCCGTTAAATGCTATGTTTGATATCTTTAAAAAACTCTCACTTGATTATGAAAATTTAGATTTACATTGTAGTGTGAGTATCACGGATGGAGAAAATATCTCAAAACAAACAGCTAACTCAAAAGTTGGTGTTGTAGGTGGTTTATCTATTTTAGGAACAACTGGGATTGTTAAACCAGTATCGAGCTCTGCATATATAGATTCTGTTCGTACAGAGATAGAGTTTGCAAAAGAAAATGAGTTTAATCCTCTTATATTTACTCTAGGAAACTCTGCTTTTAGAGTTTCTAAAGAGAGTTATGATGAAGCTCAAATAGTAGAAGTAGCAAATTTTGTATACGATTCTATAGAAATAGCAACACAAAAAGAGATAAAAAAAGTGATTTTTGTATGTGGTATAGGAAAAATGACAAAAGTCTATCAAGGTTTTAAAAATACACATAACAGATTTGGAACTATAGACTTTGTCCAATTAAAAGAAGATATAAAAAATGAAATTGGTTATGAAGTTGATATAGAATCAACATTAACTGTAAAAGGTATCTCTCAAGAGCTAGAAAAAATAGGACTCGTAAACGACCTTTACACGATGATTGCTAAAAAAGCAAATGAACAAATAAAACAGTGGTTTCCTACATCAAATGTAGAAGCCTTAATATTAGAACAAAGTGAGGTAACAGGATGGTAACAATTATCGGAAATGGTATGGGTGACTATACTTTTGATAATCTTCAAAATAAAGATATTGATTTATCTTCTTTTGATAAAATTATATGTGATAAAAACTTTAAAGAAGATGGTGCGCATATAGTAAAAGGTGGTTTTAAAATAGCAAGAGAATATATCCTAGAAAACTATGACAAAGAAAATATTCTTTATGTCGTAACAGGAAGTCCATTTTTCTATAGCGCGGGTATCTTAGTAGCGAAAAAACTACCAAAAGATCAAGTAAAAATCATAAATAATACTTCTAGTAGAGTATATATGCAAGAGAAACTATTTATCAATGATAATGAAATAGATACTATCTCTTTGCACGGTAGACCAAATATAGATTTGACAAAATTTTTAACAAATAAATATACTTTTTTAGTGTGCGATAAACTCACTATAAATAAAATGCAAAAAGCGATGAAGTTTTTAAATCCATCAGATACAAAAGTAACTATAGGTTATAAACTAGGATATAAAGATGAAGTAATAGAAGAGATTGATATCTATAATTTTGATGAAAATAGATTTGATTTAACACAACCGTATGTTTTAATGATAGAAAAACTTTTTGTAAATAAAAATGGTTTAAGTGCAGATAGTGATTTTGATACAGAACGAGGTATGATTACTAAAAAGTATAAAAGACAGTTAACTCTTCAAAACTTAGATTTAGAACCAAATCAACTATTATGGGATATTGGAGCTGGTAGTGGATCTTGCGGTATCGAAGCATATGCAAGATATAAAACACATACAATCTTTTTTGAGAAAAATGAAGAGAGAGTAAAACATATACGAACAAACCTTACAAATCATCAAGTGGTTAATTGTGAGTTATATGTTGGTGAAGCACAAGAGATTTACCCTACTTTAGAAGCAAATCCACAAAGAATATTTGTAGGTGGTGGTGGAGAGAAAGTGATAGCTACCTTGCCATATCTTTACGAAAGACTTGATACAAATGGAATCATGCTTATAAATGCAATCACATTAAAACACTTAAGCCAAATGATAAATGTTTTAAATGATGCAAGAATAGAATTTGAAACACACTCTATAAGTCTTACAACATATAAAGGGAAACTTGATTTAGTAGAACCTGAAAGACAGCTATTTCAATTAAAAGTTAAAAAAACAGAAAAAGAAGAAGGTACAAAATGATATATTTTATTGGAGCAGGACCAGGTGATCCTGAATTAGTAACAGTAAAAGCTATGAATATTTTAAAAAAGGCTGATGCTGTTTTATTTACAGGTTCATTAGTTCCAAGAGAAGTATTAAGCTGGTGTAAAGAGGATGCTTTAGTAGTAGATTCTCAAGGGATGAAATACCCAGAGATTTTCGAGTTTTTAACAACACATAAAGATAAAATAGTAGCTCGTGTACATACTGGTGACCCATCGATTTACTCAACTATTGCAAAACAAATAGAGTTTTTAAAAGAGGAAAATATCGAGTATTCTGTAATACCTGGTATCACAGCTGCTTTTGGGGCAGCTGCAAGCTTGGGTATCGAGTATACTATTCCTGGTGTTTCACAAACAGTGATTTTATCAAGAGTAGAAGGGAAAACTCCAAATCCTGAAAAACTAGAAAATATTCTAGCTTGTAAAAACTCATCATTGGCTTTTTATCTTTCAATTTTATTACTTAAAAAATTAAAAGAAACAGCTTTAAAGATGGATTATTCTGCTGATACTCCTTGTTGGGTAGTAGAAAAAGCTACATGGGCTGAAGAAAAAATATATAAGGGTACTATCTCTAATATACACGAACAAGTAGGACATATACGAGGGGTAGCTTTAATTTTATTTGGTGATTATTTACATCAAAAAGAAACAGAAGAGTCTCATCTTTATGTAAAACCGTTAGTAAAAGAAGTAGAAGCAAAAAAAGAGAAAAGAAAAGAAGAAAAGGCACAAGAAAATGGGTAAATTAAAAATAGCAGTAGTAACAATCAACCAACCAAGTTTAACAGCAGCTTGTAATCTTATGCCTCATTTACATGATTATGATGTAGATGTATTTGGTAAAAAAGATTTAGAGCATAATTTAGATCATTTAAATCTTTATGGAAAAATCGATGAGATTATGCAACCAGCATGGGAAGGTTATGATGCAATTATTTGTATTTTAGCTATGGGAGCAGTTGTTAGAAAAATAGCTCCATTTCTAAAAGATAAAGCAACTGATCCTGCTGTTATTGTTATCAATCTTGCTTTAGATAAGATTGTTCCTTTACTTAGTGGACATTTAGGTGGGGCAAATGAGCTTAGTGACACTATTGCTTCTAGAATAGATGGGTGTGTTAATTTTGTATCAACAGCAACAGATCAAACTAAAACATTGGCTTTTGAGATGTTTGCCAAAAAAAATGATTTAGAGATTCATAACTTAAAAGAGTTAGCACTTATTTCAAACTCACTACTTAACAAAAAAGAGGTAGAAGTTTTAACCTATGAGTCTATTTTTGAAACGATTCCAAATAAAAAGAACTTAACAAGAGTAGATAAGCAGTCAAGTGAACTATGTGTAAACATCACTCCTTTTGATAGCCCTCTTCTTACTTTTAAACCAAAAGTATTTTTAGGGATGGGTTGTAACAGAGATACTAGTTTTGAAGATATTGAAAAAGCATTTTTATCTTTTTTAGAGTCAAATAAACTAATAATAGAACAAATAGAAAACATAGCATCTTTTGAAGCAAAAGCAGATGAGAAAGGTCTTTTAGAGTTTGCAACAAAGTATAACTTTGATATTAAATTTTATAATGAATCAGAAATCAATAACCTTGAAGGTAAATTTTCTCCATCAGCATCTACAAAGTTTTTTGGACTAAAAGGTGTAGCAGAACCATCAAGTGTTCTTATCTCTAAATATAAAGAACTTATCATAAACAAAGAAGTATATGATAAAAAAATAACAATAGCAGCAGCTGTATAAAGGATAAAAAATGGCAAAAAAATTATATATCGTATCAACAGGAGCTGGTGGTACTAGCTACATCACTCCAGAAGCTTTAAAAGCAATTGATGAGTGTGAAGTAGTAGTATCATATAGTAAATATGCGAAAGAATTAGCAAGTTTAATCGAAGGAAAAGAGTTATTTACATCTGGTATGACTCATGAGATTGCACGATGTGGACAATCAATAGATTATGCTTTAAGTGGAAAAACTACTTGTATTTTTTCTAATGGTGATGTAAATGTATATGGTATGGCAACTTTAGTAACTGAACTAATGGAAGAGAGAGATTTATGGGGAGAAATTGAAGTTATTTCGCTTCCTGGAGTTACTTCATTTTTAGCAGCTGCTTCTAAAGCTGGTGCTCCTGTATCGCAAGATTTTTCTATAATATCATTATCTGATAGACTTACAGATATTAACCTTATCGACAAAAGAGTAAAAGCAGCACTTGATTGTGACTTTGTAATGGGTATATATAACCCTAAATCTAAAAAAAGAATCTTACCTTACCAAAATTTTATGAGAGCTTTGGCTGATGGATATCAAGATAGAATCGCTATCATCGCTTCAAATGTAGGTAGACCAAAAGAACAAATTACTATCACTACTGCTCAAGATTTAATAAATCAAGATATAGAGCATCCACAAGTAACTATGTCTACACTTATTATGATTTGTAATTCAAATGCAAAATTAACAAAACATGGTAAAGTTCTTACACCTAGAGGATATTTAAATAAGTATGACTTGGATGGTCAAAAAAGATAAATGTTAAATTTATGCATCAGTGGGACATCATCAAATAGTGGTAAAACGATACTTACCACAGCTTTATTGTATCACTTTAAAAGATCGGTAAGACCTTATAAAATAGGTCCAGATTATATCGATCCTCAGTTTCATAAACAAGTTTGTGGGACTGATAGTGTGAATCTTGATAGTTTTATCATGAATGAACCACAAGTAAAATGGTTGTATAATCACTATAGCACTAAAAAAGTATCCATTTTGGAAGGTGTTATGGGTTTTTATGATGGAGACGATAAAGATTGTAGTGCTTATAGTGTTTCTAAACTTTTAGATATTCCTACAGTTTTAATCTTGGATTGTAAAGGTTCATATATAACTATAAGTGCAGTCTTAAAGGGACTTCTAACCTACAAATCTGATAATACAATCAAAGCAGTTGTCTTAAATCATGTATCATCTAATATGCATTTTGCACTTATCAAAAACATCATAGAAAAAGATCATAAAAACATCGTAGTTTTAGGCTGGATTAGAAAAGAGTTAACCAGTTTAAGTAATATACATTTAGGTCTTGACTTAGATGATTTATCAAAAATAGAAACTATTAGTAAAGATGTTTTAGAAAATATAGATTTGAGTTTATTAGAGAGTTTTTCTACAAGAGAACAAAGTTCAAAAAATGACAACTATCCTTTTGATAAAATAGAGAAACAAAACAAACACTTAGCTGTAGTTACTGATGAAAATTTTTCATTTTTATACCATGATAATCTTGTTTTTTTAAAAGAGATATTTGAAAAAGTAAGTATCATTAACCCTACTTTGGATGAAATGATTCCTGACTCTTGTGATGTAGTTTATATTTGTGGTGGATATGTAGAAACAGAAAAATCATATAAAAATATTAAAAACTCTCATTATTTTAAAAATTCATTGATAACTCATGCCAAAACGAAAAAAGTCTATGCAGAGTGTGCTGGGCTTATATATCTAGGAAAAAATATTGATGAAAAAGAGATGAGTGGTATACTTGATGTTTCATTTACAATGACACCTAGATTTACAAGACTTGGATACTATTACAATGAAAACAATCAAAAAGGTCATAGTTTTCATTATAGTAAAGCTGTTGATGATACTAATGGTTTTGATACTTTGTCTAAAAAACCAAATGGTATAGGAAAAGTTGGAAGCTGGCAAAATGAAAATAAAAATGTTTTTGGGACATACCTGCATACTATGTTTAGAAATAATATAAAACTTTTAAAAGATAAATTTTAAGATATAATTAGAGTAATAAAAAAGGCAAAAAGGATATATCATGTTTACAAAAGAAAAAATAGATGAGATTATAAGAGCCGTAAAAGTTGCTGATTCTTATAGTTTAGGTTCGCATTGGGTGTATGATGAAACTCAACTTCTTGAACTTCCTATAAACTGGGAAAAATTAAATGCACCACAAGCTATGTGGCACAAAGGTAAAAAAGCAGGAGATTTTACGCATATAGGAGATCAACTGCAATGGTTAGATGAGTATGTTCAAGATAAAGATTCATTTGAGCCGTTGGAGTATTTAACATTTTGGCAAGATAAAATGTCTACATATAATGGGTATATCGATGGAGCTACACGAAATACTTTAGCAAATATAGAAGCTGGAAATAATAGTGGTTCTGATTCTGATGATTTTTCTGTTATAGGTAGAATAGCACCTTTGCTAATGGTCTCAAAAAATGAAGATGAATTTGTATCAAATGTAGAAAAATTTGTGCAGCTTTCTCATAATTCCCCTAAAGTTATAGAATCAGCAATATTTTTTGCTAGATTACTTTTTAGAGTTGGTGAAGGTAAAAATATCGAGCTAGAGATATTGTCATTGAAAAATGCATTTGATTCGTTTATAGTAGAGGGTGTGGATAAGGGTACAGCATCAAAAGATGCAAATAGTTTTGACACTATACGAACTTTTGGTCCTGCTTGTGGAGTCGATGAAGGTTTTAGCGGTATTATTCATCTACTTACAAAATATCCAAACGATTTACAAGAACTACTAGTATCAAATGCAAAAGCTGGTGGAGATACAAGCTCACGAGCTATGGTAGCAACTATGATTTTTGTGGCAAATAAGTCAAGCGAAGATTTACCTAAAGAGTGGTTTGAGATTAATTGTTAACATTTTGCAATTCTTTTAATAACATAAAAAATAATTTGTTATACTTTATTTATAATAAATAGTTGGATAATAAAATGGAAAATACTTTTGATAAATGGAATAATGTTAAAAAAGAAACTCAGCAAAATAAACGAAAACTTGGTTTAAAACAAAGAGAGATTTTTTGGGTTAAATTAGGACAAAATATAGGAAGTGAAGAATACGGAAAAGGTGGTGATTAATTATAATAAAAAAACTTACAAGTGATTTATTTTTAGGCATTTCTATAACAACCACAATAAAATCGAATGATTATTTTCATTCTTTTTGCTATAATAACAAATCAAAAGGGATAGTTGAGAACTCAGCTATGATACTTCAACTAAAAACATTTAGTATCAAAAGAGTATTAAGTAAAATTGGTGTTGTAAATAAAGAAGATTTTGTACAAATAACAGAAAAGTCTAAAAGATTATTTAACCCCATCTAAA
Organism: Arcobacter sp. 15-2; assembly: GCF_047159865.1. Lineage (GTDB taxonomy): Bacteria > Campylobacterota > Campylobacteria > Campylobacterales > Arcobacteraceae > JAIOSF01. Next base: position 2,204,076 of record NZ_AP038804.1, on the reverse strand, counting down.
AGATGGGTGTGCCCGAAAGCGAATTATGAGAGTATTATATACTAAAATGAAAAAGTTGTCAAATAGGAGAGTTAAATAAAAGTTATGAATATTAATCCCAATCAACATATAACAGAATTTTTAAATTACTATTGTAGTTTACCAACTGCTCCTCAATACGCTGTAATGCTCAAAGGTAAATGGGGAAGTGGAAAAACTCACTTTATAAATGAGTATAAAAATGTATTAAACGAGAATAAGAAAAAGTATATTTATGTAAGTTTGTATGGTGTAACCTCTTATGATGAAATAGAGACAAAGTTTTTAGAAGTACTTCATCCAAAACTTTATAACAAAAAAACTATACTAGCAGGTAAAATTGCAAAGGGACTTTTAAAAGCTACATTAAAAGTTGATTTAGATGATGATGGGAAATCTGATGGAAGTATTAGTGGACAAGTGCCAAGTTTAAATGCAGGAGATCTACTAAATACAAAAGATTATATACTTATTTTTGATGACTTAGAAAGATGCAGTATCGATATAAATGATTTACTTGGATATATTAACTATTTTGTGGAACATCAAGAATATAAAGTAATATTACTAGCAAATGATGAAAAATTTAAATCTGAAAAATATCATGAAATAAAAGAAAAATTAATAGGAAAAACTTTTGAAGTAGTATCAAATACAAAGTTAGCTTATGATAGTTTTATAAAAGAGATTGAAGATAATGAACTTTTCTTCGATTATAAATGCGACATCATTAATATATACAAACAATCAGGTTACTATAATTTACGGGTATTTAGACAAGTTATATTAGAGTTTGATAGATTATCTAATACTTTAAAGTTGCAAAATTTTAGAGAGAAACTAATAAAAGATTTTATAAAAATATATTTCATATTAGCTATAGAAAGTAGATTATCAAAATATTCTATTTCTGATATTGAAATAAGCAAACAAAAATACTTTAAAATAATTTTATTGAATGATAATAATTCTAAGACAAATGAAAATGGATATAAGTTACTTATTTCAAAATATAAATTTCTTGATAGAATGGAATACATATTGCCATTAAATATATGGTCTGATATTTTGGATTCTTCTATTATAGAAATAGAGAAAATAATTAATTTTTTTCATGATTCTGAATATTATTTTGATGAAAACATACCTAAATGGAAAAAACTGATTACATTTAATAGACTCTTAGATTCCGAACTTCCAGGAATACTTAAATCTGTTGAAATTGATTTAGGAAATAAAAAATATAATCTAAATGATATATTGCAAATATCTAAACAATTATTAGACTTACAGAAAATTGGTTTATATACAATAGATATAGATAAACTTTATAAACTTCTTTATCAGAATATTGATTTTATATTTAAAAATAATTTTGTTACAGACGATCAATTATCTGAAATTAAACGATATAAAAGACTTAGTCCTGAAAGATATGATAATAATACTTTTGAATATTTAGAATTAAAAATAGAAAAACTTCATCTTCAAAATACAAAACTAGATGCACAGAATATTGTTAAATATTTAAAGGATGAAGATGAGAAATTATATGATTTAATTTCTACTACAAGAGTTAATAGTAAATACTATAATAAAGCTATATTATCTTTTATTGATATTGACAAGCTACTTGAAGTATTTTTAATTAATAAAAATGATTCGGCATATACATTTGGTTATTTAATTAATGATAGATATCAAGATGAACTTTATATTCCTGAATTAAAAAATGAAAAAGATTTTTTATATACCTTAAAAGAAAAAGTTATTGAAGAACAACAAAATAGACAAGGCAAGATTAGTGGATATAATTTAAATGAATATATATTGAAGCCCTTAAAAAAAGCAATAAATGACTTACAAACACATATTAATAATAAAAAAGAAAGTAAAAGTTGAAATTCACCAAAAAACAAAGTAAAACACTAAACAACATTATCAACTCTCGTAGAGATGTGCGTGGAAATAACTTTTTATCTAAAAAGATAAAAAAGAAGTATATAAATAAGATACTTGATGCAGGGCTACACGCTCCATCGGTTGGGTTTTCTCAGCCTTGGAAGTTTTTAGTTATAAAAGATGATGATATTAAACAAAAAGTTTATGAGAATTTTAATCAAGCTTATGATAAAAGTAAGAAATATTTTAAAAAGAGAGAGTTATATACAAAACTCAAACTAGAAGGTATAAGAGAAACCCCTATAAACATAGCTGTTTTTTATAAAAAACCTACAAAAAAAGTACTAGGACAAACAAGTTCTAAAAAAATGGGTGAGTATAGTGTAGTTTGTGCGATACAAAACATATGGCTCATGGCTCGAAGTCTAAACATAGGTATAGGTTGGGTGAGTATCATCGACCATAAGAAAGTACAAAAAACTTTAAATGTTAGCTCAAAATATAAACTTGTGGGCTATTTATGTGTGGGTTACCCAAAAAAGTTTTTAGATACTCCTGAGTTAGAAACTCTCAAATGGGAAAAAAAGAAAACAAAAAAGAAAGTGATATCGTGGCTGTAAAAAATAAACTAAGCTCAAAAGCATTTTGGGATACATTACTATTCAAACAAAACAAATGGCATAGGCATGGTGTGTTTATCCATACTCTAAAAGTGGTTTATCAAGTTCTAAAAGCAAGAGACTATAAGTTTTTGGCGACTGCATTTTTTCATGATTTAGGTAAACCAATCGTTGCGTATAGAGATGACGAGGATAAAAAAACAGGTGAATATTCTTTTACAGATCATGAAGAGGTAAGCTATCAGATAGTTAAAAACTGGCCTATTTTAAGTGACTGGTCAAAAGATATGATACGATACCATTATCTTATACGAGATCGTAAAAACTCTAAAAAAAGAGGAAACTTTAAACGACTTGAACGCTTAGAAAAAGCATGGAATAGTTTAAGTCCAGAGTTTATAAAAGACTTAGAACAATTTTTGATATATGATGATAAAGGGAAAAAATAGGTATGAGATTACTTGAGTTAAGTATAAAGGATTATTTTACTAAAGATATGTTGAAGCTGATTGTATTTCCTCTTATAGGAAGTTTTTTGGTGATGATGATTATGTTTTATGCTATTGCAGATATGGGACTTTCTCATTTAGAAGAAACACAAATACAAATACAACAACACCAAACTATGGTAGAAAACGGAGTAGTCCATGAAACTTCTTCAGATGAAACATATACAGGTAGTTCGATTATAGATTTTTTACTTAGATATACTGTAACATCGTGGATAGTGAGTTTTTTAGTTTATACTATTGGTTTATTTGCTATAGGATATTTGAGTATATTTACCTCTCTTATTATTGTAGGTTTTTTAACACCAAAGATTTTACATACTATTCATAAAAGACACTATTCTCACTTACAACTTGAAGAGGGTTATGATACTGCTGTTGGAAGTACATTTAAACTTTTAAAGACTACACTAGTGATGGTAGTATTACTCATTTTATTTATACCTTTATATTTTATACCTGTTATTAATATTATCGCTATTAACTTACCATTTTTTTATCTTTTTCATAAAATGTTAAACTATGATGTGAGTGCAAATATTATGTCATATGAAAGATTCAAACATTTATATTATTTTAACAAGTCATCATTTAGAGGAAAAACTCTGTTTTTATATGTAGTTTCTCTTATTCCCTTTGTTGCATTTTTTATATCTATTTTTTATATTATATATTTGGGTCATAGTTATTTTTATTTATTAGATACAGAAAATAAAAATGGGAATTAAAACAGTAATTACAAAAGGTGAACTTCCACTAAAATATAAAGAGTTTAATCTAATTGAAACAAAAGATGGTCTTACTCATAGTGTATATCTATTAGAAAATAAATATGTTTTAAAAATAGTAGAAGACACTACACAAGAAGCTATTTTAAATGAACAAAAACTTTTAGAAAATTTAGAAATACTTTGTGTACCAAAACTTTTAGATATATACAAAAAAGATAACAATACAATGGTATTTTATACTCAAATGTGTGGAAAAAGTATAGTTGAACCTACAATATTTCATATAAAACAAATTGCAGTTTTTTTAAAAGAGTTTCATAGTATTTCAAAAAACTTGTCATCTTCAAATAAAAAAATTTATAATAAAAAGTATTTAAAAAATCTTATACTACAAACAAAAGAACCTTTATTTTTAAACTATTTTAATACCATTCATTGTGAATTTAAAAATGATGGTGTAATACATGGTGATCTTTTTTGTGATAATGCAAAATTTAAAGATGATATTTTAAGTGGAGTATTTGATTTTATAGAAGCTTGTGAGGGTGATTTTGTATTTGACTTAGCTGTTGTAGCATTATCTTGGTGTTATGAAAAAGATATGTTAAATGAAAAAAAAGTACAAATACTACTTGATTCATATGGCTTAGATATAGATATAAAAGAGTTTAAATCGTATATAAAATATGCTTTGTTATATTATACAACTACAAGATATTTGAATAATCGAGATTATAAAGAATTATTAAAAAGGTTGAAAAATTTATGAATTTTAAACATGGTGGAGATGTAAAGGGTTTTGCACTTGAGATTGGTTGTGGTTTGAATGAAGTGATAGATTTATCATCAAATATTAATTTTATCAAACCTGATAAAAATATCGATTTTAATACTATAGATATCTCTTCATATCCTACTTATGAAAAACTTTATAAAAATATTGCAAATTTATATAAAATAGAAGATAGTGAATTAGAATTATTTAATGGCGCTAGTTCTGCTATCTTTTCTCTTTTCAAACTCTTTGATACAAGACTATGCTACATATATTCACCTGCTTATTTAGAGTATAAAAAAGCAGCACATACTTTTGACTATCATCTAGAACTAGTAAATCGTTTTGTAGATCTTGATATTGAGGTTGAAGAAAATTCTTTAGTAGTATTTGTAAATCCTAGCACGCCCGATGGTAGTTTTTATGATATTGATGCCCTACTTTCTAAGTGGATGGAAAAAAACTGTACTATTTTAATCGATGAATCATTTATAGAATTTTCTATGCAAAAATCTTGTTTGGAGTATATTAATAAGTACGATAAACTGTATGTTTTAAAATCTCTTACGAAATTTTACTCTTGTGCAGGGGTGCGAATAGGAAGTGTTGTATCATCTGTTAAAAATATCGAAGCTATTAAAAAATATGAACCGATGTGGAAAATATCTGAACTTGATATGGCTTATGTAAATGAGGTTATAAAAGATAAAAAATTTCCTCAAATATCAAAAGCAGTAAACATTACAAATAAAGAATATCTAGTAAAAATATTAAAAGAGTTCAAATATACAAATCATATCTTTGACTCATCAGCCAATTTTGTTTTAGTACAATTAAAAGAAATAAATGCACAAAAACTTCAAGAGTTATTAAAGCCATATAAAATAATGATAAGAGATTGTTCCAATTTTGACTTTTTAGATGATGAATTTGTACGAATTGCTGTAAAAAGTACTAAAAATTTAGAAAAACTAAAAAAGGCATTAGATTCTATATGTATATAACACTTACTTTAATAGCTTACCTCATAGATAGAGTTTTTGGCGAGTTTAAATATAATATCTATATAAAACATCCTGTAGTATATATGGGAAATTTTATTAAATACTTTGAAAAAAGATTTTATAAAGACTCAGTCATTCGTGGTACTTTATTAACTTTATCATTACTCTTTATTGTTTTTTACATTACTTACTCTATTACATATTTTATCTCAAATGTTTATGTCTTAGCAGTCATAGCTTCTGCTGGAATAGCATCTAAAATGTTATACGATAGTGTTAAAGATATAGTATCAAATCCTCAAAATATAAAATATTTAGTTAGCAGAGATACAAAATATTTAAATAATAGTGATATAAACAAAGCGGCAATAGAAACTTATGGAGAAAACTTTAGTGATGGTATAGTAGCCCCTCTTTTTTATCTTTTTTGTTTTGGTATAGTTGGTCTTTTTATATATAAAGCTATAAATACTTTAGATTCGATGGTTGGTTATAGAAATGAAAGATATGAAAAGTTTGGTAAATTTTCTGCTATTTTAGATGATGTGGTTAATTATATCCCTTCTCGTTTAACTGCAATAATTATTGCGATACTTTTTGGGAAAATCAACATAATCAAAAAAATATTTTCGTATGGGAAACTTCATGAAAGTCCAAACGCTGGTTATCCTATAAGTGCATTGGGATTTAGTATAGGTGTTAAACTTGGTGGAGATACCTCCTATTTTGGAAAAATCAAACACAAACCTAACTTTAGTGAAGGAAAAGTTGATATATCAAAAGAGGATATTTTAAATTCTTTGAAATTACGAGTGCGTTTTGATATATTTATAGTATTAATTTTGATACTATTACAAATAATTTTATAAATATATTATAAAGGATAAAAATGATTCATAATATTACTGGAAAGATAGACTTTATTGAAAGTTTACGAGGTAAAAAAGCTACATTTATGTTAGCTATGTCAAATACAGACACAGCAAATATAGAAGGCATCACACAAGCAGGAATACCAGGTAAAATTTATCTAACTCCTACATTAGATAGTGAATTTTTAACTACAGGTGAGGTTCGAAGTTTAGGTAATGTCGCAGCTACTCCAAAAGGTGTACCAACTCCTGCTTTGATAACAAGAGCTATACATCTTTTAAATCCATTTTCAAATATAGAACTTATCAATCTAGGACTAGAAAAACTTCCTAAAATAGATTACTTTAAAATACATGATTTTAGTATCAAACCAAGTGGAAGTATAAGTGATGGTGCAAATATAGATGCACAAAGTCTTTTTCAGCAAGGTGTTGCATTTGGACAAAAATATAAATGTAAAGATGACTATATCATTTTAGGTGAATCAGTACCAAGTGGTACAACAACTGCAAAAGCTACGGCATTAGCTTTAGGATATGACGCAAGTAAAAATTTCAGTAGTAGTTTTAAAGATGTTCCAAATGATGTACGAGAAAATACTATTCAAGATGCTTTAAAAAATATATCTTTAAATGATGATATTTTTAAAATACTTGGTAGTATATCTGATAATATGATTATATTTAATGCTGGATTTATTTTAGGCTTAAATAACTCAACGCCTATAATATTAGCTGGTGGAACTCAAATGGTGTGTGTTCTTTTAGTAGTAAATAAAATATTAGAAGTAATGCAAGGTGAAATAGAAACCTCAAACTTAGCACTCGCAACTACATCATGGATAGCAAATGATACAAATAGTGATATAGAAGCACTCTTAAATATGTGTAATTTTACTATAAATAGTTATTATGCCGATTTTAATTTTTTTGGTTCAAAACACCCTGCTTTAAAGCTTTATGATGACGGTGAAGCAAAAGAAGGTGTAGGAGCTGGTGGAGCTTTAGTGTATGGAATGATAAATGGACTGAACAAAGAACAAATCACAAAACAAGTAGAAGAGTTTTTAAAATAATATGTTCATATTATATTTTGGTGGACAAAAATCTGGCAAGTCTAAATTAGCTGAAAAAAAAGCTATAAAACTAGCTAAAAAAACCTCTAAAAAACCTTTTTATATAGCTACTTATGATGATAGTTATTTTGATGATGAGATGAAAAAAAGAGTAAAAGCCCATAAAAAACAAAGAAAAAACAACTTCACTACTATAGAAGAAACTACAAATTTACCTAAAGTGATAAAAGAAGGTGAAACATACCTTATAGATTGTATCTCGATGTGGATTTTAAATCATATTGAAGAAGATATCAATATACTTTCAAAACAACTAAAACAATTAAAGAAACTAAATACAAATATAGTTTTTGTTCTCAATGATGTTAATAGTGGAGTCATTCCTATAGATAAAATAAGTAGAAAGTTTGTAGATACTACAGGAATCATTGGTCAAAAATTAGCTTCATTTTGTGATGAAATATATGAAGTCAAACTTGGTATAAAAAAAAGGTTAAAATGAAAGATTTATTAAATGGTTTAAAATATGGTATATCATACTTCTCTATTATTCCCATAAAAGTTAAGAAATTTGAAGCAAATAATGATTTTTACAAAGGAGTACTATTTAGTCTTCCTTTGGTAGGCTTAGTTTTATCAAGTGTAATGATTCTGTTATTTTTAGTACTCCCTTTACCTACAATTTATAAAGCAATTTTATGTTCTATTTTATATCTTTTCTCTTATGGTTTTTTACATCTAGAAGCTGTTTGTGATACTATTGATGGATATTTTGCATCATTAAGTAAAAAAGATGTGTATGAGGTGATGCATGAACCACAGGTTGGAGCTATTGGGGCTATTGGTGGATTTTGTTTTGTTTTACTCAAAGTACTTGCTATTGCTTTTTTACTTTATAGTGAAGCTTATATTGTACTTATTTTAGCTTTTGTATTAAGTCGTAGCTCTTTATTTTTTGCTTTAGATTTAGAGTACCATAAAAGTAGTCTATTTATCAAAAGTATTCAAGAATCTTTTAAAACATCTGTTTTTGTTAAACTTCTTTTTTTACCTTTTCATCTTTTTACAAAACTTATATTATCCAAACTCAAAAAAAATTTGGGATTTCTGAATGGCGATACATTAGGGTTTACAATAGAGATACAAGAGATTATCTACCTAAATATAGCCATTTTGATTTTTTATTAAATTCTCATATATAAAAAATTAAAGAGTTTTAAAACTAAATATAGTAAAATTATATTTTATATAATGTATTGTAATTTTATATAAAATATGAAGGATGTAAAATCAAAAATCGATTACAACTGTTTCTTTTTGTTTCATTTATTATTATAAATATAATAATTTTTTTCTTATCAGATATCAATAAAGAAGAAAGAATCAATATTTCACTCAAAACGCACATACAAAAACTACAAAGCCACTATAAAGTCTTGCTTAACCAAGAGCAAATAACGGCAGATATTGCATATCAATCCACAGTCAACAATCAACAATTTTTAACAATATTTGAAAATGCTTTAGAAACCAACAATCAACAAAAAAGAGATTTATTAAGAGCAGAACTTTATACTCTTTTCAGTGATAAATATAAAGAACTTCTTAAAAGAGGTGTTTTACAATACCACTTTGTGTTCCCTGACAATACAGTTTTTTTACGATTTCATAAAGTTTCTAAATATGGGGATAATTTAACTAATATTCGATCAGATTTTAAGTATGTAAATGAAACAAAAAAAGTAATTCGTGGTTTTGCACAAGGAAGAACCGCACATGCTTTTCGAAATGTGTATCCTATTTTTAATAAAGATAAAAAACATTTGGGGGCTATAGAGATCTCTTTTTCAAGTGAATATCTTCAAGACAATTTTACGAATGTTGCAAATATCCATACTCATTTTTTAGTATGTAAAAGTATATTTGATGCTAAAGCTTGGAAAAGAGACCATTTAGTAGTTCAATATAGTCAAAGTATTGAACATGATAAATACATGATTAGTATGCCAAAGAGTCATACAAAAGATGAATATCATGTTCTTGTAGAACAAAAAGTAAAAGGTATTAAGTCTATAATTAAACAAAAAGTATCCAAAGGGAAACCATTTGCAATATATAATATTGATAATAGTATTAATGACTCAGCAGATGTGATCTCTTTTTTACCAATCCATAATAATATCAATAAAGAAATTTTAGCATGGATTGTTTCTTATGAAAAAGATGATTTTATTAAAGTAACGATAAATAATACAAACTATATTCGAATTATTTTATTTATTGGGTTATTAATACTTTTTTATTTTATCTATAAAACACTCAATCAAAAACAAAAATTAGAAGAAGCCGTAAATATAAAAACAGCAGAATTAAAAGATCTTAATGAAAATTTAGAACAAAAAATTATTATTGAGGTTGCTAAAAGTAAAGAGATAGAAACAAAACTATTTCAATCTGACAAAATGGTTAGTATGGGTGAGATGATTGGAAATATTGCTCATCAGTGGAGACAACCACTCTCTGCAATCTCTACAGGAGCAACAGGGATTATTGCAAAAAAAGAGTATGGAATATTAACAGATGAAGCACTTCTAGAAGCGTGTGGAAACATCAATAAACATGCACAATACCTCTCTCAAACAATCGATGATTTTAGAAACTATATAAAAGGTGATCGAGAAAAGAAAGTATTTTCTTTAAAAAATGATATAGATAGTTTCCTACATTTAATCGAGGGTTCTTCTAAAAAAGAGGTTATTGAAATAATTGTTGATATCGATGAAGAGATAGCTATAGATGGTTATCCAAATGAACTTGTTCAGTGTTTTATTAATATTTACAATAACGCGAAAGATGCATTTCATGAACAAGAGATAGGTTTAAAATATATTTTTATTACAAGTGAGATTATTGATAATGAAATAAAAATATATATCAAGGATAATGCAGGAGGCATTGATGAGAATATTATTCACAAAATATTTGAGCCTTACTTTACAACAAAACATAAAATGCAAGGAACAGGCTTGGGACTGCATATGACATACACTCTAATTGTAGAGGGAATGAATGGTAATATAGAAGTACACAATAGAACTTATGATTACAATCAAACAATATACACAGGGGCAGAGTTTATAATAACTTTGCCACGATAGTTATGAAAAATATCAGTATTTTTGGTACAAGTAGTGATGCTGGTAAATCAACCATTACTTTTGTTATCGCTCGTATTTTACAAGATATGGGTTATGATGTTGCCCCATTTAAAGCACAAAACGTTTCTAATAACTCTCATGTATGTGATGATGGTAAAGAGATAGCAATAGCCCAATACTTTCAAGCAGATGTTTTAAACATAGAAACATCATATCACCTCAATCCTGTACTCCTTAAATCTGGTCGAGGAAGTAGCGCTTCATTAATAGTAGAAGGTGAAGTTGTACAAAATAAAGATGTAAGAGAATATTATCGAGACCTCGATGTACTTAAACCTGCTGTAGATAGGTGTTTTAACTATTTAGATGATAAATATGATTGTTTAGTTTGTGAAGGTGCAGGAAGCCCTGTGGAGCTAAATCTTATGGATAAAGACCTCTCAAATATCTATATTGCTGATAATTTTAATACAAAAATAATACTTGTTGCAGATATTCAAAAAGGTGGTGTTTTTGCTTCAATTTGGGGTGTATATAATCTGCTTCCTGAAAAACTACGAAAAAATATTATTGGTGTTATTATCAATAAATTTCAAGGAGATATGAGTCTGTTTGATGAAGGTGTAAAAATCATTGAAGAGAGATTTGGTATACCTGTACTTGGTGTACTTCCGTATATGCCTTTTAATCTTGGTTTTGAAGATAGCGCTAGTTTAAAAAACTTTACTCAAAACTGTTCAAAAGCGACAAAAAAAGTTGCAGTTATTGCATATCCATATATGAGTAATTACAATGATTTTGAACCACTAATTGCAGATACAGATATCTGTTTAGAGTTTGTAAGCTCAAATGTATCTTTAGATAAATTTGATGAAGTGATACTTCCAGGAAGTAAACTCGTGATAAAAGATCTTCTTTGGTTAAAAGAAACTGGATTATTTGAACAACTAAAAACAAGACAAAAATCTATCACTGGTATCTGTGGGGGATATCAAATGATGTTTGAAAATATCATCGATGAGTTGTGTATTGAGACTGCTGTTCCTACAAAAGAATCTGGATTAGGTTTTATCGATGATAATATAATTTTTATGAAGGATAAGATACTTAAGAAGCAATTATACAAAGTGTTTAAGAATGATTGCGAAGGTTTTGAGATACACCACGGCATCAGCAAAAAGTACCCTTTAGAGTTTCAAAAAAATAATATTAAAGGGACATTTGTACATGGGTTTTACAATGATGAAAAATTTCAAATATACAAAAAGAAAACTATTGATGAGTTTATCTCTGTAATGAAAACGAAACTTGATGTTTCTAAGATATATGAAACAATACTGGATAAATAGATGATACAATCGATTATAAAATTTGGTTTAGAAAAACCAATACTAAACTATATGTTACTACTTTTTGTATTTATTTTATCTGTATTTTCATATATGAAAATCCCTAAAGAGATTTTTCCTATTTCAAGTTTAGATGCAATAAGTATCAACGGTAACTATGCAGGAGCTAGTAGTGATATCTTGAATAAACTAGCTGTCCAAAAAATAGAAGATGAACTAGGAAGTATCAGTGAAGCAGATACCATATCTACGGTAGTAAAAACAGGCTTTTTTAGTATCAATATCAAACTAAAAAGTGGATATAAAGTAACTGATGTTATGGATGATATAAAAGATATCGTTACAAAGATACGATCTGACTTACCTACAGATATGGATGAACCAACAGTAAAAGAGATAACGAGTGCTTTTCCACTTGTAACTATAGCTATTTTTGGAGACAAATCAAGAGAAGAACTAATAGAGATAGCAGATAGTATTAAAACAAAAGTAAATAAAATAGGCGATTTAAGTGAAGTTACTATTTGGGGAGATAGCGATAAAGAGTTACTTATTACTTTTGATGAAGCAAAAATAGAAGCATATGGGTTAAATAAAGCTTTAGTAGTAAATACAATAGCCAACACTAGTTCAATTTTTCCAGCTGGTATCATTAAAGATAAAGGCTCACACTACTATCTAAGTAGTCAAAATGGGGAAAAGGATTTAATTAAACTCAATAACACAATACTTAAATTTAATACACAATCTATTTATTTAAAAGATATTGCAAACATAGAATACAAACTAGCCGATGTCTCTACAAAATCCCACTACAACGGTAAACTAGATATGTCTATAGGGATAAATAAAGGTCGTAGTGGAGATAGTATCGCTTTAGTAAAAGAGATAAAAGAAATTTTAGAAATTGAACAAAAGAAGTATTCTGATGTTACTTTTGATACTTATACTGATACTTCTATTTGGATAAAAAACAGGCTAAATACTGTTGTGAGTAATATACTTTTTGGAATTATTCTTTTATCAACTGCCCTATTCTTTTTTATTAACTTTAGAATCGCTTTTGTTGTAGCTATAGGAATACCCACAAGTTTTATGATAGGACTTGTAAGTGCAGAACAACTAGGATATAGTTTAAATATGTTATCTCTTTTAGGAGCACTTTTAGCTCTTGGTATGCTTGTAGATGAAGCTATTGTTGTTGCAGAAAATATTTATAGACACCTCGAGATGGGAAAAGATAAGATGACAGCAGCACTTGATGGTGCAACAGAGATGTTTCCTGCAGTATTAACTGCAACAGCTACAACTATTTTTGCATTCTTACCTATTTTACTTATGACAGGAGAAACTGGCGTTTTTATGAGGATACTTCCTATCATGATATCTGTACTATTGGTAAGTTCTCTTTTAGAAGCATTTTTCTTTTTACCTTTACATGCAAAACACTCACTAAAAGTAAATAAAGAGGATGCAAAAGCAGATAATATTTGGACAAAAAACAAAAAACTATATAGAACAGTTTTATCATTTCTTTTAAAATGGAAATATATAGCATTTGTTTCATTACTTGCATTTATTATTGTAGCAACTATGGGTGTAGGGAAAATTTTAAAGTTTGAGTTTATGCCAGATTTTGATACTACGCAAGTATATGTTTCTGGTTCTGTTGGTGTGGGGCATGATATCGATGAGACAGAAGAGATTGTATTAAAACTAGAAAAAAAACTTCTTGATAATTTTGATTTGGGTACTGAAATAGATAGTATTAGTTCAGTTATAGGACTTAAACTAGATGGAAAACAACTTCCTCAAAATGAAGAGTTTTATTTTCAAATTTTTGTAAATCTTCAAGAGCGAGCACCATCAAACTTTTTTGATAAGTATATCAACCCATATTTAAGTCCAAAATATGATGATACAGATATGACTAGAATAGAACCAGCGCAAATAATATCTGACAAAATAAATGAAGTACTCAAAGAAGAAGTAAACTCAAATAAGTTCCCAGAACTCAATATCTATGTACCAGGGGCTGGAATCGTAAGTCATGATATAGAGCTAAGTTTAAATAGTCAAAATAAAAAAGCTTTAGCAAAAGCTATAGTAACAATCGAAAAAGAACTCGCTTTAATCAAAGGGATTACAAATATTGCAAATGATGTTTTAATAGGAAATAAAGAGCTAAAATTTTCAGTAAATAGTTATGGTCAGAGGTTAGGTTTTACTGAAAGTGGTATCGTTAATGAACTCAAACCTTTTTATTTTAAAGCTAGTTTTGCAAAAATGTATGATGCTCAAGGTATAGTAGAGATTGTGATGCAGTCAAAAAACAAAGACCTCAAAAGCTCACTAGACCAATTTGAACTTACTATACCAAATAGCACTCAAAAAGTACTTCTAAAAGAGATTGTGACATTTCAAGAGATATCAACACTGAGTCAAATTTTTAAAGAAGATGGTACAGCAATACAAAGTATAACAGCAAGTATCAGTGGAGATATCACAAGTGATGAAGTGTATACAAAACTACAACCAACACTGACACAACTCAAAAAAACAGTTACTATAGATATTAAAGGGGAACAAAAAGAGAACAAAAAAGTGCAAGAGGAGATGGCTGAAGCTGCTCTTATTGCTATTGTTCTTATTTTTATATCTTTAGTTTGGATGTTTGATTCTATTATAAAATCTTTTATCATATTGAGTACTATTCCATTGTCAATTTTAGGTGTACTTATAGGACATCTTGTAATGGGTCTAAATTTAACTATGCCTGGACTTATTGGTATGGTGGGATTAGCAGGTGTTATAGTAAATGATGGTATAATCATGATGGATTTTATAAAGAAAGCTAAAGACATAGAAGAGTTAAAAGAATATGCACTATTAAGACTTCGTCCAATTTTATTGACATCTTTGACAACTATTTTAGGACTCAGTACTCTAATATTTTTTGCATCAGGTCAATCTCTTATTTTACAACCTATGGCTGTTGCTTTAGGTTTTGGGATATTGTGGGCTACAGTATTAAACTTATACTATGTACCAATGTTGTATAGACTGATATATCTAAGAGAATCAAACTAAAAAAAGGAAAATTTATATGAAAAGATGTGATTTAAAATTAAAAGAATTAATTGAAGAAACTGTTATGCCAGATATCGAAGATAGACTAGATGAGATTTTTGCTGATATTGCAAGTAGTAAAGATGCTACAGAGGAACAAAATGAAGAGATAAAAGACCTTCATGAGATGAGAGATGAGTTTAATGATATCTTAAAAGATATCGAAAACAGAGAGTTAGATAAAGAAGAATGTGCTGAATTATATCAAGAGATTACAGATATGATTAGTGACTCAGAAGAGGAAGATTAGTCGAAGTTTTTCGACATAACCTCTTTCCAGTCTCTACTGAAGTTTTTTCTTACATAACTAACTTTATGTGGTACAGTACATCCAGAGCAGTCTTGATGTACAAAACCGTCTTTTGAAGTGATACTACCACCATCCTTACTATTTATATCACAAGTGCTTGATTTCTCCCCTACTCGGAAGTTGGGACAGGCACACAGATAACAATTAAGAGTTTCCATATCGTGACATTTTTTATTTTTTGCATACATTACACAAAAGTCTGGTTCTTTTTCTACCATATTATCAAAGTCAAAGTATTGGATAAGTTCCTCATCACTAAGATGTGAGAGTTTTTCTACGAGTTTTTTGTGTTTTTGTGCATGTTCTTCATGCCAAGATTGGTAAGACATATTTTTTCTTTCTATTAAAATAGGAAATAATAGCTAGTCTAATATAAATATCAGACCAAGGCTATTAATTAAGAATATTTCCTAAGAAACGAATTCTTTGATATTTGCAACAAGTTTTTCTGTTGTAAAACCAAATTTATCAAATAACTGACCAGCAGGTCCACTTTCACCAAATGTACTCATACCGATAACATGATCTGCAAATTTATAGTACTCTATAGCTGTTGCAGCTTCTACAGCGATTACAAATGTTTCTTCCATATTGATAATTTCTTCAATATAGTCTTCATCTTGCTCACATAAAAGATCAAAACAAGGAACAGAGACAACATTTACAATGATATCTTGTTTTTCTAATTCAGCCGCTGCGTCTAAACAAAGTGCTACTTCACTACCAGAAGCCATCAAAGTTACATCAGCACCTTCTCTTTTTTCTAATAAATATCCACCATTTGAAACATCACCAGTAACTTTAGCACCTTTTAAATTTCTAAGTTTTTGTCTTGAACATACAAATCCTGTAGGAGCATCCATAGTAAGAGCAGTTTTCCAACACTCGATATTTTCTGTTGCATCAGCTGGTCTAAATGTATAGAAATTAGGCATAGCTCTAAATTGAGATAATTGCTCAATTGGTTGATGTGTAGCACCATCTTCACCTACACCAATACTATCATGAGTCCATACAAAATGTGTAGGGATATTTGAAAGTGCTGCTACTCTTGCAGCTGGTTTTAAATAATCAGAGAAGATAAAGAATGTTGCATTAAATACTTTAAATAATCCATATACATTCATAGCATTTGTAATAGCAGCCATCGAATGTTCTTTGATACCAAAGTGGATATTTCTTCCTTTTGGAAAATCTCCCATACCTGTAAGTTCTGTTTTATTTGAAGGAGCTAAATCTGCACTACCGCCAATGAAACCTGGAACTGTACTAGCAATTGCATTTAAAACTTTATGGTTAGAATCTCTTGTCGCCATATCTGAAACCTCTGAAAAATCTGGGTAAGAGATATTTTCAAAAGAAGGATTAATAAGTGTATTTAACTTATCATTTTCTTCAGCTGTTAAAGATGCAGTCCAAGCTGAACTTAACTCTGCACCAGTTACTGATTTATCAAAAGCAGCTTTTACTTCTGCATCTACTACAAATGAAGCACTTGCATCAAATCCTGCTTTTGTTTTAGAAGCAGCTAATTCATCGTTACCTAATGGAGCACCATGAGTATGGTGAGAACCTTCCATAGTAGCAGCACCTTTACCAATAGCAGTTTTAGCGATGATTAATGTTGGTTTATCACTATTTCTTGAAGACTCTAAAGCTTTATCAATAGCATCAAAATCATGACCATCAATTGTAATAACATCAAAGTTAATAGCTTCAAATCTTTTCGCTACATCTTCACTCCAAGCAATAGAGATATCACCTTCAATAGTAATGTCATTTGAATCATAAATAATAGTTAAGTTTGAAGTTTGTTGGTGTCCTGCTGTTGCACAAGCTTCATAAGAAATACCCTCTTGTAAATCTCCATCACCACAAAAACAGTATACATGATGATCTATTACGTCATTTGTAGTATTTAATTCATGTTTAGCATATGATGAAGCCATAGCGAAACCAACTGCATTTGCAACACCTTGTCCTAATGGTCCAGTAGTAATCTCTACACCATGTGTATGTTTATATTCTGGATGTCCTGGAGTTTTACTACCAGTTTGTCTGAATTGTTTTAAATCTTCAATAGTTACATCAAATCCCCAAAGGTGTAAAAGTGAATAAACCATACTTGAAGCATGTCCACCACTAAATACTAATCTATCTCTATTTAACCATGTAGAGTTTGTAGGATCAACTTTTAAATATTTACTTAAAACTGTAGCAATATCAGCCATACCCATAGGAGCACCAGGGTGTCCACTGTTTGCTGCTTGCACCATATCAGCTGCTAAAAATCTAATCGTATCTGCTTGTTTTTGTAATAATTCTAATGACAATTTATTATCCTAATTTGTTAATTTTCGTTGATTATATCTAAAGTTTAGTAAATTTCAAATTTGGCACTTCTTTTAAGTAATCATTTAGTAATTTATCATTATTGATGAGTATAAACTTATTTAAGTACTATATTAATATAGAATTAATTTAAATTAAATTTTTTTATGTTAGTATTCGATTTATAAAACACAAATCTTAAGGCAATCTATGAAAAACTTAGTGATAGTTGAGTCACCTGCAAAAGCTAGAACAATATCGAAATTTTTAGGATCAGACTATACAGTCATGGCATCTATGGGTCATGTAAGAGATCTTCCTAAATCAAAACTTGGGTTTGATCCAGAAGATAACTTCAAACCTCAGTATATGGTCTCTCGAGATAAAAGCAAAGTAATAGCTGATTTAAAAAAACAGATCAAAAAAGACACTGTTATTTACCTCGCGGCCGATGAGGATAGGGAGGGTGAGGCAATTGCTTGGCATCTTATCCCTGCACTAAAAATAGAAAAGAATCCTTTAAAAAGAATAGTTTTTCATGAGATTACAGAAAAAGCAATTTTAGAAGCTTTAGCAAACCCAAGAGATGTTGACCAAAATTTAGTTGATGCGCAACAAGCAAGAAGAATTTTAGATAGAGCAGTAGGATATAAACTATCTCCTCTAATCTGGAAAAAAGTACGATATGGTTTGAGTGCTGGTCGTGTGCAAAGTGTTGCAGTTAGAATTTTAGTTGATAGAGAAAAAGAGATTGAAGCATTTATCCCTGTAGAATTTTGGAAAGTAAAAACAGAATTTAATACACCAGAATTTAAAGCAGACTTAGCAAAAATCGATAATAAAATAGCAAAAATCAATAATGAAGCAGAAGCAAAAATTATCGAAGACTCTTGTAATAAGGGTCAATATATACTTGAGGATATAGAAGAAAAAGAGAGTAAAAGAAATCCTGCTCCTCCTTTTACAACTTCAACCTTACAACAGGAAGCCAGTAGAAAAGCTGGTTTTGGTGTAAAACAAACAATGATAGTAGCCCAACAACTTTATGAGGGTAGTGTTACAATTCCAGGTCATACTGGAGGTCTCATAACATATATGAGAACAGATAGTGTAAATCTATCTTCATTTGCTACAAGTGCTGCAAAAGAAGTTATTACTAGTGAATATGGAAATCAATATGCATTAGCAAAACCTAGACACTATAAAAGCAAAGCAAAAGGTGCTCAAGAAGCCCATGAAGCGATTCGTCCAGTTAATTTGGCACTGAAACCTAGTGATGTAAAACCATATTTAGACCATAGTCAATACAGACTTTATAGCCTTATTTGGAAAAGAACAATAGCAACACAGATGGCACAAGCAGTAGTAGCAAATACTACATATAAAATATCAGCTGGCGCAAACAAAGAATATGAATTTCAATCTAAAGGAACAAGAATAGTATTTGCAGGATTTATGAAAGCATATACAGAGGGAAGTGATGATCCTGAAGCTGCTTTAGATAATACAGAAAAGATTTTACCTACTATTTCAAAAGGTACAGTTTTAAATCTTGAGAAACTTATAACAGAACAAAATTTTACTAAGCCACCTGCTAGATACTCAGAAGCTGCTTTGGTTAAAAAAATGGAAGCAGAAGGTATCGGAAGACCTTCTACTTATGCTCCAACAATTGCCACAATTCAAGCAAGAGAATATGTAATAAAAACAGAAGATAAAAAACTACAACCAACTTTAATAGGTACAGTTGTAAACGACTTTTTAGTTGAGCATTTTGAAAACATTGTAAGTCTTGGATTTACAGCATATGTAGAAGAAGAGTTTGATAAAATTGCTGATGGTGAGATGGCATGGGAAGATGTTATGAAAGAGTTTTATGAACCATTTGTTAAAAATGTAGATGATAAAACAGAAAATGCGCCTCGTGCTAAATTTTCAGACATACGAGAGTTAGGGGAACATCCTGAGCTTAAAAAGCCAATCACAGCGCGTGTAGGACAATATGGTCCGTATGTACAATGTGGAACAAAAGAGGATGAAGAGAAACCAAAAATAGCTTCTATTCCTAAAACAATAAGTGTAAATAATATAACATTGGAAGAATCACTTGTATTATTACAACTTCCTAAAGTTTTAGGACAAGATGAAAATGGAAATGATATAAAAGTAAATATAGGTAGATTTGGTCCTTATTTACAAATCAAATCTGAATATTTTTCACTAAAGGAGGATGATCCGTATACAGTTGAACTTCCTCGTGCTTTGGAAGTAATCAAAGAACTCAAAGAGATAAAAGCAAAAGCATTATTAAAAGACTTTCCAGAAGAAGAAACACAAATTTTAATAGGACGATATGGTCCATATATCAAATCGAAAAAGAAAAACTATAAACTTCCAAAAGAGTTAGATGAGCAAGATATTAAAGCTTTAAATTGGGATGAAGTAAAAGAGATTATTAAAAACCAACCAGTTAAAGGTAGACGAGGAGCAGCAGCTAAAAAAGCACCTGCAAAGAAAGCTACAACAGCTAAAAAGAAAACTACAGCAGTGAAAAAAACTCCTGCTAAAAAAGCAACAACTGCAGCTAAAAAACCTGCAGTAAAAAAGACAACTACTGCAACAAAAAAAGAGACTAAATAATAATTTAGTCTCTTTCTCAAAGAATAAATACAAATTAGTATTTATAATTGCTGTCTAACGGTTGAGTTGAAAGAGAAGGGATATTTACAAGTGAAAATTTGGTTTTAGATTTAACTAGCTTTCTTAGTTAAAAGCTCAATCTTTTGCTCTGTACTCTTGTTCTTTTCCAACGAATTGTTATCTGTTACTAAGTGCTTCTTTATTGAATTCTTCAAGGCTATTGATAAAAAAGTAGGTACAGCATTTCCTATTTGTAAATTTTTCGAACTTCTTGAGCCATAAAAAATATAGCTATCTGGAAAACATTGTATTCTTGCACCTTCTCTAGTTGTTAATGGTCGTGGTGCTTTTGGATGAATACATCTTGAAGATGATGGAGTACTCAAATTTCTGGTAATTGTAGGTGCTGGTCTTTTCCACCATAATCTACAATATGTATTTTTAAATCCACTTGTTGGTCTTAACTCTTCAGGTGCATCTAGTGGTGTTCCACCATCAGGTAAACATTCCATAAGTTTCACTAATTTTTCATTATTTTTTGGTGAATTATGATCCATTAGTCTTTCAGGTGCTTTTTTTCTCATTAATCTTTGAAATTCATTATTTGATTTACTGCTATATTCAAAACTTTCTTCATTGCTTTTAATAAATGGTAAATCACTTATAGCTTCTGATAGCGTTAAATATGGTTTTAAATCTTGGTTAAAAATATTATTATCATCTGAATTACAATGGGTTTTATTTGGATATTCAAAATCTTGATTTAATTTTGTACCAATTATAATCACTCTTTCTCTAATTTGTGGTACACCATAATCTGCTGAATTTAAAACTTTGTATTTAACTTTGTATCCTAAAGACTCAAAAAGTGATAAAATTGTTTTTAATAATTCCCCCTTTTGCATTGATAAAAGTCCTTTAACATTTTCAAATAAAAACACTTTTGGGTTTAATTCTTCTAGAACTCTATAATACTCTTGAAATAATTGACCTCTTGGGTCATCAATTAATCTTTTTCCAACAGTTGAAAATGCTTGACAAGGTGGGCCACCAACGATTAAATCAATATCACCTTTTTTTATTTGTAAATCTTCTGTAAGATTTTTAAGTCCAAAGTCTTTAATATCTCGATTATACATCTTAACAGTTGGATGATTTAACGAATATGCTTTAGCCATATCAGGTAAAAGTTCATTTGCGGCTATTATTTCAAAATTATTATCATGAGCGAAACCATAACTAAGCCCACCAACTCCTGCAAATAAGTCTAAAACTTTAAATTTCTTGTTCATCATTTTTAATCTGCAAATATTTCGTTTAATGAAGGTGGAGTTTCTGTCAGTTTCCAAGTAAAATAGTTTTGGTCTATATTAAAAACAGTTTGACCTTCCATCTGTTGTCTTGTAATCCAGTTTACACTATCATCTTCTATCTCATCTAGTTTAATAAATGCTACTTGCCCATTAAATAAATCAAAATGAATTCCTAATGAAGATATTCTCTTTGTTTCAAAAATTCTTTTTGCTTCTAAAACTTTATGTTGTTTGATATCATTTACACCGACAAATCCAGATTGTACTTCAATTCTTAATTTATTACCATCTTTTAATGTAACTTCTAAATCTGCTGTTGGTGTTCTTTTGAATGATTCAATATTTACTAAGTCATCATCCCCAATTAATGATATATCTTCAAGATTCACTTCAAATATTTTACTTAATGCTTTAAGGAAATAATTCGAGATAATATATCCTCTCATCCATGAAAAATAAACTTGCTCTGGTCTTCTTCCTTGATTGTTCAATCTTTGTATAATATCATTATCTTTTAATTTATTAAAAACTAATTCTACATTATCAGTGCAAAATTCATCTATTTTTAGTATGTTAATATCTGTTGAAACTAATGAATTTATTTTTATTATTATTTCAATAAGTCTAGTATTTAATAATTTAATATAATTGTAATCAACGGTAGGAGTTATATCTTTTCCTGCAAAAAACTTTTTAACATCACCTTGGTTTGTAAAGCCTAGTTCTTTTCTATATTCTTTAAAATATTGTGTTGTTATTAATGTATCCATATTAATTAATCTTTTGGTAAATATGTAAGAATATCTTCAATAAATTTGGCACTTATTTGTCCATTATCACCTATATGTTCAGTATCTGGAGGCGTTCCTAATTGACTATTTATATGTTGTACAATTGTTGGCTTATCTGAATTTTTATTGATTAATTTTGTTATACCATGACTTATCTCAAGTAAGCCATCTTTGGTTATTGTTCCATTTTGAGGATTAAATAAATTTGTAGATATAGTTATATTAAGCTTAGTTAATAAGTCTTCCATTAGTTCTTGTTTTGTTTTCATAAGCACCCTTGATATTATAAATTTTATTATATCTAAGTTTTATTTATAGAGTTATGAGAGTAAAATAGTAAATATAAATTTCATCAGATAACGACTGAAGCAATGGACAAGTGACCCATTTTTCAGTTTGCTTATTTCTTTGAATAACCACTAAATGATAACTAATAAAGGTTTAAAATCGCAGGGTCACTTGTTCTCTTTCGGTGTTTTGTTATGTTTGATTGTTAGTAAAAGTTAATTTTACTCTACCATTTCTTTTATTTTGATTGCTTTTTCAAAGTGGTCTAACTTATTTGTTAGTATCCACCATTGGGCAACTTCCATTAATAATTCTGGGTCATCATTTTCATTTGCAAAAAATGCATAAAATGATAGTCCAACATTTGAGCCTTTGGCTTCAATTTTTTTATTGCAAACTTCAATAATTTTCTTTTTGAAAGATTCTCTCATTTTTTTACTTTACTCCTGAACATAACTAGTTATTACCAATCATTTTAGTTGTATAACACCGTTTTCAGTACTAAAACAACATTTTATAAAAATCAATCTTTTTTAATCCACACCTTAAAATTCCAAGCTGGACTTTTTACTTTTCCATCAACGATGATAGCTTCGTGTGTTTTTTCTTCTGTTAGATCCCACGATGAGAAGTCTATCTCTTTTAAAAAAGCATCGGCAATTCCCTCAAAATCGACTTCACTTAAATACATTTTATTTACATAAGGAAACATAGTTTCATAGATATTGGCACCACCTATTATAAAGAGTTCTTCTTCTGCATTTTCTCGTGCAAAGTTGAGTGCTTTTTGTATATCATTAAAAGTGTGAACTCCTTCACACTCAAAACCACTATTAGATAATACTATTGATATTCTATTTGGGAGTGGTTTTCCTATTGATTCAAATGTTTTTCTTCCCATAAGTATATGATGTCCGCTTGTGATGGTTTTGAAGTTTTTAAAATCTTCACTTATATGCCATAACATTTGATTTTTTAGCCCTATTTCCCAGTTTTTTCCGTATGCTACTATCATTGAAATTTTCATAATATTTGCCTTTTAGACTGCCATTTTTGCTTTAATTGATTCGTGTGATTCATATCCAACTAATTCAAAATCTTCCATTTTAAAATCTTCCATATTTTTTACATCTGGATTAATCTTCATAGTCGGAATTGGGAACGGTTTTCTACTTAATTGTAAGTTTACTTGATCGTAGTGATTAGAGTATATATGTGCATCCCCAAATGTATGTACAAAATCCCCTACTTCTAAATCACAAACTTGAGCAATCATCATAGTTAAAAGTGCATATGAAGCTATATTAAAAGGAACACCCAAAAATACATCTGCACTTCTTTGGTACAATTGACAAGATAGTTTCCCATCTGCCACATAGAACTGGAAGAATGTATGACATGGTGGTAATGCCATTTTTTTTAACTCCCCTACATTCCAGGCTGATAAAATCATTCTTCTTGAATCTGGGTTTGTTTTGATTTGGTTAATTAATTCAGCTAACTGATCAATAGCTTTACCATCAGTTCCCATCCATGAACGCCATTGAGCTCCATATACAGGTCCTAATTCTTTAATAGTATCAGTGTTTACATATCCAAGGTCTTTACCTTGTGCATCTGCGTTTGCTGTCCAAACTGTTTTTTTACCTATTAAATTTTCCGCTTTATCACCAAAGTGTAATTCTGCAAGTCTTCTTTCATCTGTACTACCTTCTATAAACCATAATAACTCAGAGATAATTGCTTTTAAGAAAGTCTTTTTAGTAGTAACTAAAGGAAAACCTTCACTTAAGTCAAATCTCATTTGATATCCAAATACAGATGTAGTCCCTGTACCTGTTCTATCTTCTTTTTTTACACCTTTAGATAAGATGTGATCTAATAAATCAAGATATTGTTTCATGTTATACATTTTCCTTTAGATTGTACTCTTTTTTTAAAGATATACTAATAATAAGTGAAGAGATAGGAACAATTAAAAAACCTAAAATATATGAATATATATGTAAATATCCATTATTATTTAGATAAAAAAATCCTATCACTAACCCTACATAACCAAAAATTCGATACAAAGATGCCATCCCTGCAAAACCAGATTTAAAATTAGCGAAATAATTTTGTTTAATAGGCTTCATTGCTTCTTTTATCTCTTCTTTTGTTGGGTTTTCATTGATTTCTATTTCTGGAACTTCAGGTGAGTAAAGATCATATTTATCATCCATTTTGTCAACTTCATCATAGTTGTCATCTTCATTTACATGATCCTCAACTCTATTTTGAACATTTTTTTGATACCCTAAATATGAGCCAATAGTAACTATTAATGAAGAAAAAAATGCAATTTGAGTATTTAAAAGCCAATCCATTTGACCAGCTAATAAACAAAATACAACTACACCAAAATCAACTATTGCAAAGATTTTTAATGATTTTTTAATCATCATCTTCTTTTTTATATCCATTTTCCATCGCATATTTATACTTTGGATCTTCTGCTAATTTATCTAAGTCTTTTTTTGCTCTTTTATATGCTTTATATACATTTAAAATAGCTGCCGCAACACCATAAGCAATACCAACCCATAGAGTCCATGTATATCCTGTCCATGATTTTAAAAGTAAACCAACTCCAACTCCTATAGCAATAGCAACTGCAATTGAAATACCTAAAGACATATTATCAAGTGCTTCAAGTTTATCTTTATGTTTAGGTTTTACCTTAGCTTCATTTTCTGTTTCTATAGCTATCTCTTCGTTTGTATTTTTGTTTTCCATAAAATTTAGTTTCTTATTTTATATATGTACAACAATAATCTGTTGGTTCATTTACTTTTATATCAAAACTTGAGTTTGCAGGTACTTCAAAATATTCACCACCT
The DNA here is from genome assembly GCF_047159865.1 of Arcobacter sp. 15-2. GTDB lineage: Bacteria > Campylobacterota > Campylobacteria > Campylobacterales > Arcobacteraceae > JAIOSF01. The sequence goes on along the minus strand of NZ_AP038804.1, from coordinate 2,178,378 downwards.
TTAATATACTCAACATTACCCTCTTCACCTTTGATCTCTACTTCAACATCTCCAGCGATAATTTCCATATGTTCTGCATCGTCTGTACTAAAAGTATAACTTCCTGGCATCATGATACCTAGTGTTTTTCTCTCTCCATTTGATTCATATACTGTTCTACTTGTAACATTTCCTTCAAAATAGATATTTGCTTTTTTGATGATACTTGCATTTCCAAACTCTTTACTCGGCTGCTCTTTTTCAATCTCATAGTCAACCACTTTTGTATGCGTATCTAACGATTTTACAAAAGTTACAAACTCTACATGTTTTTCATGGCTAGCATAGTCCTGAAGTGCTTCCTTACTATCAACGATAACTGTTAATGCAATATCAAAAGCTCTCTCTTCTTCTGCAAAGTTCACACCAACTTCTAATGCTCTTACAAAATCAATCTCTTCTTTAAGATTGTTTAGTTTTTCAACTATTAAATCTTGTTGTTCCATACCCTCTTCTGATAACTTAAAAAATACTAAATGTTTAACCATTTTATCTCCTTATTTACTTTTTGGAGTATATCAATTTATCACTTAATATATGAATTATTGCTGTATTTTACTGGAAATTTTTGAGGAATTTTTTATCTTACTCCTATATGCTTTGCTTCTTTATCTATAGTTTGGCTCTCTATTAAGTTGCATAACAGCTAAAATAACTATTTCATTATCTCTTTGATAATAAATTATTCAAATGGAAATCTATTTGTTAAACACCTCATATGAAAACTCCAAAATTTAAATTTACAAATTTACTTTTATAAATAGGCATATTCAAAATTAGAGTATTGTGCTAACCTTTGATATAACGACCGTACTGAAGGACAAGTGGCGAAACGACTTGATAGTTTGGTCTTTAAATTCTATTTATTCGAGATTTAAAAGCTCGATAATTTTCGCTCTATTAACTTGTTCTTCTTCCTGTGTTTTGTTAGCATTATTATGTTCAAAGTAGTCAATTTTTAATAAAAATAATTTAAAACTATCATGTTTATTTCTTCCGAAATGTTGACTTCTTGTGTACAAGAAATTATATGCCAATAAAATTAAAACTAGTGTTATTGTTATTTCTACTAAAGTTTCAGCTGTTACATTTGTAATAATTATTCCAAATATAGCAATGAGCATAGACACTATAATTAACACAATTGGGTTATCAAAAAAGTTTTTCTTATGAATTTCTATATCTGATAAATCTGATAAGAATTTTTTATTATTAATAAAATTATTATCAGATTTTAAAGTTGCATATACATCATAAAATACATAATCAATATTTTTTTCTTCTTTTAAATTATGATACTGCATAAAAGATTTTTTAAATTCTTTAAAGTATTTTTCATAATATAAATATGCTAAAATCATAAAAACTAAGCCGTTTAGAATTGAACCTACTTTGCTGATATATTCATTATTGTTAAAAGAAAATAATATTGCACCAAAAATAAAAAGCATTGCTGAAAGGTATAAATATAATTTTGTAAATCTTGAAGATATATAGTTAAAGTTAAAATTTGAGAAATTTGTTTTAGTGTATATTTTAAAATATATTTTATATAGATTTTCTAAGTTCATTTTGCTATATTTCCTTTGTGCTAACTATTTATTAGTTATACATTTTATATAAAAGAGCCTTAATTTATTTGATATTTTGACATTTTAAATGTATGGTATAAAAAGTCTTATAAAACCTTTATTTAAAGTATTTCTATAAAAAAGATTGCAAATTGACATTTTTTTAAGGATATTTTTTAATTTTTGATATGATTTTGTTTATGTAAAATGATAAATTATTATTGATTTTTCTTAATAATTTGACAATATGCTAAATATATTAGGAGTATCAGGTGGGTAAAAAATTACTAGAAATTGTACGGGATAAGATAAGATTTAAACATTATAGTTATAGAACGGAGCAAGTTTATTTAGGATGGGCTAAAAGACCAAAATATTCAGGCTTTAAGAGCTCAGCAAAAGATATAAATTCAAAAGGTCAAAGAGATTCATAATAAAGAGTTGAGTGATGATATGGCAGTGTATATCTCCCTTATAATTTAGAGAAAAAGTATCTTAAATCACCATTTGATTTTTAGTCATAAAACAAGCCCCACTAAAAAGATGAGGCTTTTAACAAAATGAAATAAGAATTTTAGATTAAAGTTCAGCCATCACTTCATCTGCAGCTTTAATAGTTGCATCTATCTCTTCATTTGTCATTGTGTCACAAATGAAACCTGTTTCATACTGGCTACAAGCAAAATAAAAACCTCTTTTTAACATCTCATTATGAAACTTTGCAAATCTATCTAAATCACCTGAAGCAACCTCTTTCATATTTGTAGGAACAATATCATTAAAGAAAAATCCAAACATACTTCCTCTTGTGTCAACTTGAAAAGCGATATTATTTTTTTGTGCAACTTCTTTTAGTCCACTTGTTAATCTCACAGCTTTTTCATTTAATCTATCGTAAATAGTAGCATCAGCTTTTAACTTTTGAAGAGACTTCAGTCCTGCTGCCATAGCTACAGGATTTCCACTCAATGTTCCTGCTTGATAGATCTTTCCTTCAGGACTCAGCTGACACATAAGTTCCGCTCTTGAAGCAAAAGCACCCACCGGCATACCCGCACCAATAACTTTACCAAATGTTACGATATCTGGTGTAGTTGCTACGATACCAGAAGCGCCTTTTAAAGAAGCTCTAAATCCAGACATAACTTCATCAAAAATAAGCATAGCTCCATTTGCATCACAAAGTTCTCTACATTTTTTTAAGAATTCCTCGCTTGCAGGAACAAGTCCCATATTTCCAGCGATTGGTTCGATGATAATACAAGCGATATCAGAAGACTCTGCAAAACATTTTTCTAATTGAGCTATATTATTAAACTCAGCAAGTAAAGTATGTTTTGTTAAATCTGCAGGTACTCCAGGGCTACTTGGAGCTCCAAATGTAGCCATACCACTTCCAGCACTCACAAGTAGTGAATCACTATGACCATGATAACAACCCTCGAATTTTACGATATCGTCTTTACCTGTTACACCACGAGCAAGTCTGATAGCTGACATAACAGCTTCAGTACCAGAACTCACAAATCGTACCTTCTCTAAGTTATCGTACATATCAATTATTTCATTTGCAAGTTGTGTTTCTAGTTCTGTTGGTGCTCCAAAAGACAAACCTTTTTTAACAGTATCTAAAACTACATTTTCAATATCTTTATCACAATGTCCAAAAATAAGTGGTCCCCAACTTTGAACAAAGTCTAAGTATTTATTTCCATCGATATCTACAAGGTAAGACCCCTCACCTCTTTCTATAAATGGTGGTGTTCCTAAAACTCCACTAAATGCTCTTACTGGTGAATCAACTCCACCAGGAATAACAGATTTTGCTTCTTCATATGCTTTTATACTTTTATCAAACATTTTAATCCTATATATTTATTATATTTTATTTATTATAACGAAATACTTGTTATACTTTTATATAATCTAATTATCATAAATTCAAGTTAGTTTAGATATAGTTTGAATCTATAGATTAAGTCTTGTTTATAGTATATATTATAAACAAAGAACTAAATATGAAAAACTATGATGTCATCTATTTCAAAGGTAATCCAACTTCAGGTACACCCAAACAACATGAAAATATAAATACCACAATAATAAATATTATCAAAAGATACAATTATATCACCATTGAATCTGAACATAAAAATCTATCGGGTAATAACATACCAAATGCCAAGATTTATATAGGTTTCTCAAGAGGTTCAAGATACTTAAAAAAACTAAATAACGACTCATTAAAAATATCTATAGGTGGAGTGATGAGCTCACAAGTGCATCTTTTTAAAAATGCAAATGATAATATACTTTTAGGCGATGTTTCAGATATATCTATGAATGCACATTTTATTATTGAAGATAAAGATAAAATTAAAATAAAAACACTTATTGATAAGTTTTTAACAATTTTATAAAATTTTATATCGTTTCAAGTTATAATCCACAATGAACAACTTCAAAAAGACACTTTTTATAGCTTTTTTAATCTCTCTAGCTATACATTATATGCTCTATTTTACTATTGATAAGAGTTTACAAAATAGTACTTTACAAATCAATACAACAAATAAAAAAAATACAACCACCAAAAACGGCTTAGTTAAAATACAATATGTAAAGATGAAACAAGTTAAGAAAAAAGTAAAAAAAACAGTTCCAAGTAAAACTGCAAAAGTTATAAAAAAACAACCATCAAAAAAAACAAAAGCCCAAAAAATAACACAAAAACAAGAAGTTATGAAAAAAAGCACTTCTATTATTCAACTTCCTATTGTAAAAAAAGAGACTTTGGATTTAAAACAATTTTTCACTTTAAAACAAAATGAGATAGAACAAAGAGATCAAGAGATAGAAAAACAGCAGGAGATTCAAGAAGAGTTGGAAGAGATTAAAAAACTTCCTGCCTTAACACAAAGTTACATAAAACTTTATGGTGAACAATATTTTGAATTTTCAGAAAATCAAAGAAGATATATAAAGCAAAACTTAAATACAATAGGTAAAATCACACAAAGATACTTAGAATACCCTCGTATCTCTATACGAACCAAACAAAAAGGGATGAATGTAGTGGAGTTTTATTTACACCCAAATGGAGATATTTCAGAATTGAAAATCACAGATAGCTCACACTATACAGCACTAGATAGTAACACAATAGAAACTATTCGAATAGCGTATCAAGACTATCCAAAACCTGTCGAAAAAGTAAAAATAAAAATCTATGTAAAGTACATCTTATACTAATGAAAATATCAGTTATTATCCCCACTTACAATAGAGAAAAGCTAATAAGTAAAACGATTGAATCTGTTTTACAGCAGACTTATAAAGCAGATGAGATTATTATCATAGATGATGGTTCTATTGATAATACAAAAGATATAGTAAATATATATACATCAAAACACCATAATATAAAATATATCTATCAAGAAAACAAAGGGGTTTCTAATGCTAGAAATCACGGTATTTTACTTGTTCAAAACTCTTGGATATGTTTTTTAGATAGTGATGATATTTGGGAAAAAGAGAAATTAGAAAAACAAGTAAATTTTCATACTAAAAATAAACATATTTTATTTTCTCATACCGATGAACTTTGGATATTTAACAATAAAATCATACAACAAAAAAAACACCAACTCAAACCCTCTGGATTTTGTTTTGAACAAAATATTCCAAACACTTTAATAGGTGCTTCTACAGTGATGATTCACAAAAAAGTATTCAAAGATGTGGGTTATTTTGATGAAACCTTAATCGCTTGTGAAGATTATGATTTGTGGCTTCGTATTTTATATAAATACGAGCTAGGTTTGATAGATGAAAAACTTATACGAAAAATTGCAGGACATCAAAATCAACTTTCATTTACTACAAAATTGATGGATACATATCGTATCAATACACTGTTAAAATTTAAAAATACAGAATACAAAAGACTCATAAATGAAATGATAAATAAGAAGTGTACAATACTTATCAAAGGCGCAATAAAACATAACAATAAAGAAATCGAGGAATATTACACCAAATTAAAAATGTTAAGTGCTAATTAGATATAATCGCACTTATGTTAGAAAATGAAAATTATCCTTATAAATTTGATGAAAATAGATGTGCCACATGTGAAGGAAACTGCTGTATAGGTGAATCTGGATATATATGGATAACAAAAGAAGAGTGTATCAAGCTTGCAGAGTTATTGAATATAACTGTTCAAGAGTTGGGTGCAAAATACTTATTTAAAGTAGGATATAAATATTCTATTCGAGAAAAACAAATTTCACAAAATAGTTTTGCATGTGTTTTTTTTGATTTAGAAAAAAAGCAATGTGGTGTATATCATGCACGACCAAATCAATGTAGAACATTTCCTTTTTGGGAATATTTTAAAAACAATATAAAAGAGGTAAAAGAAGAATGTCCAGCTATAGTCGAATAATACTACTAAGCCTTGTTTTTTCGATCTCTACACTTCAAGCTACACCATCATATAAAGAAGATCTAAATATTATGCTAGCTTTAGATAGTGAAAAAAAGAAAAACTCACTTGATAGTTTCAGATATTACTCAAAACTTTTTAAAGATACCCAAAATCAAGCTTATTTAAAAAAAGCTATTTTTTATAGTTACAAAGCAAAAAAATTTGAAGATATGTATGATTTATCTCAAAAAGCTATTAAAATTTTTCCTAAATATCAAGAGTATTATTTTCAGCAAAAAATTATAGCTTTATTATCACTAGCAAAAACTAAACAAGCTTTAAAAGAAGCCAAAATATTGTTAAAAAAATATCCAAATGCTACAAGTTATGAAATAATTGCAAATGTTTTTTATGCAAAACAGGACTATAAAAATTCTTTAAAATATTATGAAAGTGCTTACACCATAAATCAAAATGAAAAAACACTTATAAAACTAACAACCATACTATATACTTATCTAAACCAAAAAGATGTAGCACTCGCATACCTTGAAACTTATTTACAAACAAAAGGGTGTAGTAAAATTGTATGTGATAAACTTATGCTTATCTATCAAGAGCAAGGCAATGTGGATGGTATGTTATCTATTTTAAATAGAATGTATATCAAATATAAAAAAGATCCAAATTTAGCAAAAACTACACTAATTATACAAAACTTAATTGTTACTCTTTTAGAAACAAAAGATATCAAAAAAGCTATTAAGTATTTGGAAGAGACAAAAATTGACTATGCTAAACTTATCAATCTTTATTATCAAGATGGACAATTAGACAAAGCATTAAAAATGACTCGTAAGCTCTATAGAAAAACAAGAAACCCTGAACTTTTAGGAAAAATTGCAATGTATGAGTTTGAACTAGCAAAAGATAAACGAAAAGTTATGAAACATGTTATAGCAAATTTTGAACTAGCGCTTTCAAGTGGTATCAATAATGCAAGTTACCAAAACTACTATGGCTATTTATTAATTGATTTTAATATCAATATCAATAAAGGGATAAAACTTATAAAAAGTGCTCTTAAAACTACACCTAATAATGTTGCTTATCTTGATTCTTTGGCATGGGGATATTACAAGCTTGGTAAATGTGACAAAGCCTTAGATATTATGAGAAAAGTTATTAGTGTAACTGGATTAAAAGATGCAGAGATTAAATTTCATTGGAACACAATTAAAGAATGTAAAAAAGGTACAAAATAGATGATTTTAGACGATATAATAGAAAAAACAAAATATGATTTAGAAAAAAGAAAAAAAGATATCACTTTGGAGATGATGGGAAGAAGTTTATCTCATAATCCATATCCACCAAGAGATGTAAAAAAGTTTTTAACAGCAACAAAAGAGGAACCTATCAGAATTATAGCTGAAGTTAAAAAAGCTAGTCCTAGTAAAGGTATCATCAGAGAAGATTTTGATCCTTTAGCTATTGCTCAAGAGTATAGTAAAAACGGAGCAAATGCTATTTCAGTTTTAACAGAACCACATTTTTTTCAAGGTAACCTAGAATACTTAACTCAAATAAGAAGATATGTCCCTACTCCATTGTTACGAAAAGATTTTATTGTTGATAAATATCAGATTGTTGAAGCTCTAGTATATGGGGCTGATTTTATACTACTTATTGCAAAATCTTTAAGTAAACAGCAACTTCAAGAACTATATGATTATGCTCTTCATTTAGGACTTGAAGTTTTAGTAGAGATACATGATGTAGAAGATTTAAAAAAAGCTATAGCGTGTGGAGCAACTATCATAGGTATAAATCATAGAAATCTTGAAACATTTGAGATGGATATGAATCTTTGTCATCAACTAATTCCTATGATACCAAATGGTAAAATTATAGTAGCAGAAAGTGGTGTAAATGATCAAAATATCATAAAAGAACTTAGTGAGGCAGGAGCTGATGCTTTTTTAATAGGTGAACACTTTATGAGACAAAATGATATTGGGGCTGAAGTACAAAGACTAAAAAATAGCCCTACAAATCTTTTCAACTAATTTTATAAGAACCCTATGCAAGACTTAAAATCTCAAATAATAGATAAATTTACCAATGAAATAAATTCATTAGATTTATCTATGAATGATATGGAACTAAGGTTTAAATACAACTCTATAGTAGAAAATATTTTAGATACTATTATCATCAAAAAAGAAAAAATAAATATCCCATTTCACCATACATCAAATAACAATGATCTAGAAAATGATTTTGATAATACATTTGGATTATGTGCAGGAAAATCTTCAGATACAGTTCTTTCTAACGATACAATAAGATTATCTTCAAATACCACGATAAATCAATCTCATATCAAAACAAATACAACTATTCCAAATAATTTTGCACTCTCTTATGAGATGAAACAATTTGCCCAATCAAAATTTTTACAAAATATTGATGATGTTTTTGAGGATTTCAAACTTTATTATCAAAGCAAATCAACAACAAATGCTGACTGGGAAGCTGTTTGGAAAAGATGGGTTCTGAATCAAAATAAATATAAAAATCATCTTGTAAAAACTACAATTGATGAAAATATAATTTTAGACAAAGAGATGATGGAAACTGCAAAAAAACATATACCAAAAGATCATATCAAACTAGAATTTACAAAATTTAAAAACCATTATATTTCAAATGGAGACCTCAAAGTTTCATGGAGCAAAGTGTGGGAAAACTGGTGTATAAATCATAAAAAGTTTACTCCAAAAGCACCAAAAGAACAAACAGTAAAACAGAAAGAAAAAGCTGATTATAAATGGGATTTTAGAAAAGCTAAAGACTTAAGTGATAAAATAAAAGATTGGTTAGAATTTGATGCAAAAATTAATTGGATGGAACAATATTATTGGAAAGATATACATCAATTTAATATAAAAACAAATGATGGAACACTCAAACTTGCATGGAAAAAAATGCCCCATCCAGATTTTAATAAAGATGAGATTTTGTTGTTTAGGGTAGATACACAAGAAGCAAAGTATCTTTTAGATGAAAATATTGATATAGCAGAGGTAATTGAAAATGACTAAAAAGCAACAAGAATTTTACAGAATTATTACAAATCAAATGTTTGATTTTAACGAAGATTTTCATAAAGAATTTACTATTGACAGAATTGAAAAGATTGATGACAATAAACTCAAATATCTCCTTGAAGCTATAACAGTAGATAAAGATGCAATAGTAAAGAAAAAAGGATTTGTGACTTATGCTAAGTTTGTATACTATGCAGATAAGTTTATAGAAGAGGAGCTCAAAACTGCAATGCTTCCAAACTTTTCAAAAACGGAAGAACTTTATAAAAAACGAGAAATACTTCTTTATGCTATTGAAAACAAAACCAATACAATAGCAGAAAAAAACCAACTTATAGAAGACCTTCAAAACAAAAAGCTTATGTTTAAAGACGATGGTAAGAATATTTTAGATGAGATTGATTATTTTATTATTGAAAGATTTGGTTTTTACAAATTTTTTGATCAAAATCAAAATTATATGATCAAAGAACAAATTGAACAATTATTAAAGCAGTATACAAAAGAGAATATTGTAGAAAAAAATGTTGCTCATACTTTGGAACATCGAGAGTAAAAGTCTCAAATTTACTCTAAAGATTCAATAAATTTTTCAGCTATCGATTTATGTGTTTTCAGTTTATTGATATCCATTTTATTTAAAAGAGCAATTTGCATTTTCATTCTGTGATTATTTTTCAATAAACCTTGATATTTATCTAAAAATCGCCAATACAAAGCATCCCATATCATACTCCAAAGTTCCGATTTTTTATAATCATTTGACATTTTTATTATATAATTGCTACTACTTATATAAGGTTTTGTTGTTATACTTCCACCATCAGAAAAGCCACTCATACCATATACATTTCCAACCATTACCCAGTCATATGCATCAATATAATTTGCCATAAAAAAACTATATACATCATCTGGAATGATCTCTAGTAGTACAAATATATTACCCAAAATCATTAGTCTTTCTATATGATGGTTATAGCCAGTTTTTAAAAGTTTATTTATGCTGTCATCCACAGGAAGCAGACCACTTTTACCTGATATTATTTTTGTTGGCATTTTTTTTATAAATTGAAAATAATTTGAAGTACGCAGTGATATATGACTGCTTTTATATATTGTATACATAAATTCTCTCCAACCAATAATTTGACGAATAAACCCCTCCTTTGAGTTATATGGAACATCATATTTTGATATACTTTGTAAAACATCATCTAAACTTAACAAACCAATATTTAAACTACTTGAAATATTTGAATGATACAAAAAGCTTTTTTCTTTTACTATGGAGTCTTGAAACTCTCCATAATGTAAAAACTTATTTTGTAAAAAATAGTTTAGATTTGCTAAAGCTTCATCAAAAGTAATAGGATAATAAAACTCTTTACATGTTCCAATACTTTTAAACTTTTTACAATACTCTTTTGCTTCATCAATAAATCTATTCTCATAACAAAGTGCAGCTGGCACACAATGGTTCTTTGGTAGTTTGTTTCTATTTTCTATATCAAAACTCCATTTACCACCAAATGGTTTTCCATTTTTGTCTATAAACAATGATAACTCTTTTCTTCTATTTATATAGTATTTATGGAAAAATTTATTTGTATCATTTGCATTCAAAAAATTGGGACTTTCTATAAGTGTAAGGTTATTAAAATTATTGCTTATCTTTTTAAAAAGCCAATCATCTGCTACATCATAAATATGTATTTGGAAATCTTTATAAATGTGAAGGTAACTTTCATCTTCAAAGTATATAACATTTATATCAAAAGATTTAAGATATTCTTCATAATACTTCATACTACTACGGTGAAGTACTAGCTTTTGTATATGAAAACTATATTGAGTAAAAAATAAAGGCTCTTCTATTAAAAGCACTGTTTTGTTTTGCAATTTCTCAATATTTTGAAAAAGTTGATGTGGATAAAGTATAAATATCATAAATTATATTATACTTGAATAAAAAAATTTTAGTCCTGATTTTATGTTAGTTGATAAATTATACGACTAGGAAAATTTTAAATGGTACCAGTGGCCGGACTCGAACCGGCACGCCCATAAGGCGGGGGATTTTGAATCCCCTAAGTCTACCATTCCATCACACTGGCTTTTAGATTTGGATTATAGCAAGTAGTTATTTAAAAAATGCTAAACTTGCAGTATAAATACAAAAAGGACTACAATGATTACAGAAATTCATTTTGAGGAGAATGGTTTTATCTTCAAAACACTCTCTTTTGATAGTAAAAAAATGATACTAATAGCAAATAAATATGATAAAAAAAATAATTTTTTAAAAAAAGTAGAATTACGAATGGGAGAAATTCCCAAAAGCGTAAAGAAGAAATTACATCCTCTTAAATAAAATTTGGTGCATCATTTGCAAATAAAATCAAATCACCCATTTGAGTTTCTTTTAAAAGTATATCTTGCATTTTCGATTTATTTTCTAAAAAAATTGGTTTATGTTTTACAATAACCTTATTAAATAATTTTGCATTTAGATCACCTGTAATAATAATAATATCAAATACTTCATCAATAGCATTTGCAAATTCAACATTTGCTTCCATCGTCGACTCAACAAGACCTGGAGTAATTATAACTTTTCGTCCTTCATAGGTTGAAGCTATCTGAACAGCTTCTAACATACCTTCTAGGTTTCCATTGAAACTATCATCTAAAATAAGTTTTCCATTTGATTTGCTTAAGTGTAATCTATGATTTACAGGTTTCATATTATGCAAAGCAATTTTAATTTCATCGAGGCTCATACCTAAAGTTTTTGCCATCAAAATTACAGAAGTAAGGTTTATAGCATTAAAACTTCCTAAAATTGGTGCATGAAAATGTTCTGTTTGTCCATCTATACTTAAATCAAACCAGATACCATTTAGATCGCTTCTTGTAATATTTAGATTGCTAGGGTATTTTGTAATAGTATCATACTGAAGCATCGGTACACTATCATGAACAAAACCATGTACAAGTTTAGGTGACTTTAAAATTTCCATTTTAGTATGAATAATATTATCTAATGTTTTAAAATATTCTATATGTTGCTCCCCTACACTACCAATAATAGCATATTGTGGCTCTATAAAGTTTACTATCTCTTCAATATCACCTGTCTCTCTAGCTCCTGCTTCAGCAATATAAACTTGTGTATCTAAAGGTAAATCTATATTCACATCCTTAACAATTCCCCCTATAGTATTTACACTTCGTGGAGTCATATAAACATTGAATTTTTTGCTTAAAACTTGATACAAATAATTTTTTATCGATGTTTTCCCATACGATGCAGTAATAGCAATTATTTGTAAATCTCTTATCGTTTTTAATCTCTCTTTTGCTTTTGCTTTAAAACTCAAAAAAAACATTTTTTCTAATAATGTTGTAATAGCATATGTAATAATAAGTGGTAAAAATAGTCCATAAACAGGTGTTTCTGAAAACATAACTAAAGCATCAATAGCAAATGTAGTAAATAGTAAAATTGCTAAAAACCTTTTTACACGACTAGTAAGAACAACTGGTTTATCTAAATTTCTATTCCAAATCACAAAACTAGTAAGATAGAGTAGATAAAAATATACATCAAAATATAAAGATGGAAGGATGTAGAAAAGTACTAATGGAGTTGCAAAATAGACAATATGCCATTGTTGTTTGTGATGTTTTAAAATAACTCTTTCAAGTTTATAGTTATACCATTGAAGATTGGTTATCATATACCAACCTAAACTCATTACAACTAAAATATGTGTAAAAATATCAAAATATTCCATTATATTACCCTATTTTTTTGGGGTATTATAACATATATTCTTAAGGTTATCATTCCTTAAGAACTATTTATTAAAAATTACTGCATCTAAAGTTTTTTTCTCAATATCACTTAAAAAACTTTCTGAAGCATTTTCTAAGGCACTTTCTTTTGAAGTTGAAGATCTCCCTATTGATTTTATAATTTGATTTGAAATAATTTTCTTGTTTGCAATTACAGATATTGTCGTTGTTACTTTTGCAATATTCCAACCTCTTGCAATACTGTACTTTACTTTGTTATTTAACGATATAACAACATCACTATTATTTGCACTATATGAAGCTTTATAGTTATTTTGATTTAATGTATCTATTAAAGAATCTGCAAAATACTTCTTCTTAGAATTTGTTTTAATTAAAATAGTTGTGCTATCTTTTAATTCTGAAATTTTATCAATATAAGAATCATATTTTTCCATATAAGGTGCTTGATCAAACTGATTATTTATAGCATTTAACACAACTGCTTGTGCTTGTGCTTTTTGTATACTAGGAACAATATCTTGCAATATGTGAATTTGCTCTAATTTAGAAAAATTTTGTAAAGAGTTGTATTTTTTATGAAGTCTAAAATCAACTATATCAAACTCTTTTTTCTTATTTGTAAAGAGTTCTTTTCTATTTACTTTCATCAATACAAAGAAACTATTAGCTATTTTATCACTTTTTTCTATACTCGCATTTGTAAACTTTATATTGTTTACATTTACTCTGATATCTCTTTTTATATTTTTAGAATATCTGTTTTGAGATGATGTTTCTGTCGTACTAGAGATACTAGACTTAACATTTACCACTAGCTTCGATGCCATACTATTTAAAGCATTATTTTTAGCATCTTCTAAACTTCGTTGAGATTCACCTTCTCCGTAAATAAACAGTGTGTTATTTACAGGTGTATTAAGATACCAAGAAGGTATTGTGGTTGTTTTATTATTAAGTACTGGAGTGTTTACACACCCTGTACAAACAATTAAAACCAAAGTATTACTAATGATATTTTTAAAATTTAGGAATTCCAAGACCAGCCTTTTCATGTGTTTTTTGAACTAATTGACCTAATTTTAAAAAACTTGATCGTCCCTCTTCTATAGTTGTCCATGTTGTTTTTGGAGTTATTTGCTGTGATGCTCGTAATTTTGTTGTTGTTTCAATCACATCACAAGTGATAATTCCTGTCATTGGGTCTTCACTTTCTTCAAATTCATAGACATTAAATAATTGATCTTCTACAACTTTATATTCTTTGCCAACATTCACCTGTGCAATAATATTTTGCTCTTTTGCTTTAAGTTTAGTAATATAACCTTTTACTGCAAAATATGATGACAACTCTTCTTCTAAAGCAGGTAATGAACTTAATATTGCAGATTTTACACCACCAACTACTTGATCATAATTTGGTTGTCTAATTTTACCTATGTTTACATCGTCTTGAAGTTGTTTACTAAATACAATTTTACCAGTTTCTACATCTAAAAGCTTAACAGTTATTTTTGTTTCAATAAGCATACCATCAGTAATAGAAGCACCTAAAGACAATAACGCTCCTACTAGTTTTGTGGCACTATTGTCTGACCTTGAGGTCATTCTATTGACACTATTTGCAGCTTTTGAATTATCTCTGTATGTTTGTTCAACATTATCAATCGAACCTGTTATAATATACCTAACCCCTGAAGTTTTTCCAAACTTAACAGCAGAATCTGGATCAACAAGACCACTATCTTGGAATTTTAATTCAGCATCAATTTTATCCATATCTGATCTTGTAAATAGTTTTGCACCACCAGAATTTACAACAATAGACTCTAAAGGTCCTGTAATAGAAGATGATAATTTTGCATCAACATCTCTTTGGACATTAGATGTTTTAGAGTCAGAATCAATTTTTGTAGCAGAAACCATTCCTATTCCCACAGCAGTTGGGGCTGCAACTACACCTGCAACAGCTGCTGATTTTTTTATACTTGAAAATTTAGAATTTGTATCATTAAGTTGAGCTTTACCAAATGTAGAGTTATTTGTAAATTCAATAACAGCTACTGTGGGCATTGCAGATTTATATTGTGGCATGCATACATCAGGTATAGAAACTTTTGTTTTTATTCTATCAGGATAAGCTAATACATCTAACTTATTACCTCCACAACCACAAAGAACAGCAATAGCCGCAACAGATAACAAACTTGATCTAAATTTATAATTATACATTAATATCCTTTTTTAAATTCAAAAAATTATATCAGATAATTATAAAATTATTATTATAAAATAATAAATATTATTTTTTGTATATTAAATGTTACAATATGTATAAAGTAGATTCAATTTAATGTAGACAAACTTTATTTCGACCTGTTTTTTTTGCATGGTAAAGTGATTTGTCTGCACGAGCAATCATAGTTTCTTGTGTATCTTCTTTATTAAGAATAGAAACACCAATACTAATTGTTTTGTGTCCTATAGTTGAAAATTCGTAAGCTTCTACATTTTTTCTGATTTTTTCAGCTAAACAAAGGACTCCTTCAATAGTATAATTATTGGAAAGGATAACAAATTCTTCTCCTCCCCATCGTCCTACAACATCTTCAATTCGTACAGATGACTTCAAAAGATCAGCCATTTCACGCAAAAATAGATCTCCAACATTATGTCCATAAGTATCATTTACCTCTTTGAAAAAATCTATATCTATTAATATCAATGAAAAACTTGTATTATATCTATGAAATTTTGCAATTTCAATTGCAAATATCTCTTCTATTTTTACTCGATTGTAAAGTTGTGTTAATTTATCTGTAATAGATAATTTTTCTACTCTTTTTTTATCAGTAATCTCTTGTCTTATTGAAGTATATCCAATTTTTTTTCCATTACTAGAATAGATAGGTTCTATGTTTGCTAACACCCAATATGCTTCACCATTTTTCTTTTTATTTTTAATCTCACCGATCCATTTTTTATCAGCACTTATAGTATCCCATAAATTTACATAAATTGAAGGATCCATATCTTCATGTTTAACTATATTGTGTGTTCTACCTAGTAATTCTTTTTTACTATATCCACTGATACGACAAAAAGCTTCTGATACATGAGTTATTTTACCTTCTAAATCGGTTGAAGATGTTGTTACATATTTGTTTACAATTGTAATATACTTGTTTAACTTTGCAGTTCGTTCATTTACTTCTGTTTCAAGTTTCATATTGTTTTTAAAAAGATCTTCTTGTTTGCGTGACAACACAACTAAAATAATGAGAAGTAAAAAAGCAACTGTTATATTATAAAGAAAAATAGTTTGTTTCCCTTTTTCAAATATCAACATTGGATTTGTCATTTCTAAAGAGAATACATAATTATCAAAAATATCATAAAACTCAATTTGATTTATAAAATTATTTTCTTTTATTGATGTATTGATATTTACATTATGCAAAAAACTAAAATCTACCATATTGGTTTTTTGTTCACTTTCAGATAAAGCGAATTTTAGATTACTAAAAATTTCTTTATATTGTTCCAAGAAACTCTCATCAATAATTTTTACACTATAGATAAAACCATTTGATTTTCCACTACCATCACTTTTGAGAATTTTAGATTTTCGCAAATAAAATATTTTAGAATCAATCTGTCCTAAAGTATTAAACTCCATCGAATTTAAAGATATTAGAGAAACTTTTTGAATAAAATCAGAAGAAGATATTTTTTTATCCTTTTTAGAAAATACAATCTCATTTTCTAAATTAACATAAATAATCAAATCTAAATTTAATTCTTCTAGCGTTGATGTATGTTGTCTAAAATTTTCTTGTATATATTTGTCATTTCTAGTATTGATAAAATTAAAAGTTTCATCCCAATAACTATATTCATTTGTTTTTTTAGTAATCTCTTTCATAGTTTTATTCATATTTTTTAAAACTAAATTTATCTCTTTAGTGTTTTTATTGTTTTCTAGTGTTTTAAAATTTTCTATAAAAACAGTATAAGAGATAGATGAGAAGGTGGTTATTAAAAAGAGATATAATAATAAAAAGTTAAAAAAACTAACTTTTTTGCTTTTGAAATACATTGTTATCCTGATTGTTAAATATTTCGCATTATATAGTAATTATACTTTTGTACTACTAATGCACTTTTCTATCTCTTTTGAAACCTGAGTACTATAATGAAGAAAAAAATAATGTCCATCTGTATAAGATTTAAACTGACTCTTTTTTATCAATTCTGCTATTTTTTTTCCTGATTCTAGAGATGTTGCTGTGTCTGATTCTCCCCAGAATATATATGCCTGATTGTAAAATCCTTTAAAATACTCAGTAAAATCTTCATCAACTACATTTTTAAATGTTTCATACATATTTTGACTCATATTTTCTACATCTTTACTTCGGAACATTTTTGTTAGAGTACTTAAACCCAAAGCGTTACAAAGTTTTGCAAATTGAATTCTTATTTTTACACTTGCTGACTTCTCTTCCAAAATTCCAGCACTACTTAAAAGTATAAGTGTTTTTGGTATTAAAGCAGTTGCAACTTTTCCTCCAAAAGAGTGTCCTGCTATTGTTACATCATTGTGATTGATACCAATTTTTTCTAAAAATATTTTCATGATATGAGCATAGTCTATGGTTGTAAGGACATAGTTATTATCACTTTTACCAAACCCTGGCATATCGATATAGATATGTTTAAACTCTTTGAGATTTACTCCAAAAGCTTTTTTCATCACCTCTTTGTTGCTTCCCCAACCATGTAAAAATACTATCACTTCACTTTTATCGTTATTTACTATCTCATAATTTATAGCAAAGTTTTTACCAAAATAATCTACACTTTTTATTGCCATTTTACACCCTTTAAATTTAAAGAAAAAAGACTCCATTCATCTTTTAAAGAATCGATCTTAATATCAATTTTATATCTATCACAATACGCTTTTATTATATTCAATCCTAAGCCTACTCCACTGCTATGATTATTTTCTTGATAATATTTATCAAAAATTTGGAAAAGATTTTTAGTATCTATACCTATTCCCGTGTCTTTTATACTTAAAATATCATCTTTTATCTGTATAGTTATAGTTCCATTTTTTTTATTATATTTAATTGCATTTATGAGAAGATTATCAAATACTCTTTCAAAACCATTTTTATCAGCCTTGATAATATAAGATTTTTTTTCGTAAAAAATAGATATATCTGCTTTTAAATCATGATGTTTCAAAAGACTTTTTTCTATAATTTCAGATATATCAAATGCTTCAGTACTGATACTATCAATTTGTTCTTTAATACTATATTCCATTTGATTGTAAAGGTTTAAGAGACTATCACACGATTCATCTATACGGTTAAGTCTTGAAAGATTTTTTTCATCTTTCTCTTTTTTTTGTAAGATTTTACTATTTATCTGTATAGTTGCAACAGGAGTATTAAGCTCATGTAGAGTCTCTTTTATATGATTTTCTATATTCTCTTCACTTTTAAATAAAGGTTCAAAAAGCTGAGCACTTAAAAAATAATACAATACTCCACCAAGTAAAAGTAAAAAAAGAGTAACTGGCAAAAAATTATTTTGATCAAATCCAAATTCAGCTGTAATAAAATTGTAAAAAATAAGCACTATTAAAATAGTGAATATAACTACAATCATATTAGAGATCATAAAATCTTTTTGTTTAATATTCAATCTTATAACCGATATTTTTGATATTTGAGATATGAAAAAGTTCACTATCTGAAAAAAGTTTTTTGATACTATTGACATATACTCGAATAGAACCATCACTATATGTTTCACTTGCATTCCATAGTCTATTGATAATCATATCTTTTGTAACTATAGAGTGATTATTTTGATAAAAAAGTTCAAATAACTCTAGAGCTTTTAAACTAAACTTTACAAGTTCTCCATCTTTTTTTACCTCTTTTGTATCAAAGTTAAATTCTACATTTCCTAACACAATAAGATTTTGCTTTTTAACTCTCTTCATCAAAGAGTTTATTCTCAAAATCAACTCATCCATATCAAAGGGTTTGGTCAAAAAATCATCAGCACCTGTTGAGAAACCTTGAGTAAGTGTTTCTTTGTCTTTATATGATGTTAGAAATATTACTGGAGTTTCATCTGTAGCTTGGCGAATCTCCCTCAAAAGATCAATACCATTAATATCAGGAAGATTGATATCTAAAAGATACAAATCAAATCTATTCTCATAAATCATCTCTAACATCTTTGTTGAAGTATTTACATGGGTAATATTTACATTGGCAAACTCTTCTAAATAATCTATCAGACTTAGACTAAAAAGTTCATCATCTTCAAGTAAAAGTACTTTTGTCATTAAAGTTTTTTAAACTCTTCAATATTTTGTCTTATAGCATCATAAACTACTACCGATACACTATTGGCAATATTTAAACTTCGTGCATCATTTGTCATAGGTATATTTACACAAAATTCTTTATTATTCTCAAGTAGTTCTTCAGGAAGTCCTGCATCTTCTCGACCAAAGAAAAAATAGTCATTTGCATTATAAATAGCATCAAAGTATGGTTTTGTTGTTTTTGTTGTAGCATAAAAGCATCTAATATTCTCAGGATTTTTTTCTTTAAAATCTTCTATATTTTCATACTCTCGTACATCTAAAAATTCCCAATAATCAAGCCCTGCTCTTCTTACTTGTTTTTCATTTATCTCACCAAAACCATAAGGTTTGATAAGATGCAAAACTGAACCTGTTGCATAGGCAAGTCGTCCTATAGTTCCAACATTTCCAGGCATTCTTGGTTCTAATAAAACTATATTAAACATTATAAAATTACCGTTTTATTTCCATAAATGAAAACTTTATCTTTTAGTACTAAATCCAATGCTTTAGATAAAACTACTTTTTCAACATTTCTTCCGGCATCTCTCATATCTTCCCAAGAATAGCTGTGATCAACTCGTGTAATATCTTGTGCAATAATTGGACCTTCATCTAAATCATCCGTAACCCAATGCGATGTAGCACCAATAATTTTAACACCTCTTGAGTGTGCTTGTTTATAAGGATTTGCTCCAATAAATGCAGGCAAAAATGAGTGATGTATATTTAAAACTTGTCCAGGAAAAGTTTGCACAAAATTTGGTGTAAGTATTCGCATATATTTTGCTAATACTATTAACTCATAATTATATTTTTTGATTGCATCAATAATAAATACTTCATGTTCTTCTCTTGATAAATTTTCATGAGAGATAAACTCAAAAGGTATATTAAATTTTTCAACCAAATTCCTTAAACTTTCTCTATTTGACACAACAGCTGTAATATTTGCATCTAACTCACCAGCTTCATGTTTAATAAGTAGGTCACCTAAACAATGCATCTCTTTTGTTGCTAAAATAACAATATCTTTTTTAACTTTATTTGTTAATTTAATACTAGCATTATCAGGTAAAATCTCTTTTAGTTCTCGTAATAATATTGTTTCATTAAATTCGCCTGATATCACTGATCTCATAAAAAACTGGTTTGTTTCATCATCTACATATTCTGAGTTGGAATCAATATTTAAGTTATGTTCAAAAAGTATTTTAGATATATTATATACTAACCCTTTTGTATCATTGGTTTCTATTAGTAACCTATATTTATTCATCTATTCTCCTACAGTTTTGTAATTCTTATTTTAAAAAATTGATAATATCACAAATTTAGTTTAAATAGTATAAAATGTTACTTATGATTAAGAGCTTAATATTAATACTTTTTTTATATAAAATGGGGATTGCAAATACCGTAAATATTGAACAACTTCAAGCAAAATTTAATCAAGAAGTGATTGAACTCAATGCATTTACTAAAAGGTATGGTTCATATCTAAGAAAAAACTGTAATGATAATTTATCTTGTTATAAAAAAACTATTAACACACTTAAATCATGGGAAACAGTTCAAAATGATATAAAACTCAATTCAATTTTACACAAAAAAAATACACTTTTAAAGCCAGATAATGAATATTGGAATAGTATTGTAAATAAACTCAAAACTAAAAAAATACAACTCAACAATACACAGTTTGTGAGTATTATAGACTTAGAAAAACAACTCTACATAGTAACTCTTTGGGATGAACAAACACAGCAATTTCAATATATAGGAAATGATTTGATTTCTAGTGGTAATATTTATAGAGAAAAAGAGGTAAGATTTGGAGAAGATCACTACTTAAAAACTCCTGCTGGAGTATTTCGAAGTAAACAAGGTTGGCGCTCAGATGGAAGAAAAAGTGATGATAATATCACTTTAGGTTATGGATATAAAGATAGATTTGTGTTTTATTTTGGTAAACAAGATACTATTCGATATAACACATTTGATAAAAATAAAAACAAAATTTATGATAAAGAGAAATGGCAACTCATAACAGATCAACTAAATTTTGCTGTACATTCTCATAAATCTAGCAGACCAATGGGACAACCAAATTCACATGGATGTATCCGTATGACAGATGAATTGAATAGATTTCTAGATAATAACGCGATTTTACATAAGAATATACTCGATGGAAATAGATGGCTTCATAAATATGCAAAAGAACCAAACAATCTTAAGTATTATCACCTAGCAGGTGAATACTTGATTGTGTTTGATAAAATTTAAAATAATCGATACCCTAATCCTTGGACTGTAAAAAACAGATCTTTATATGTTTTTTTTCTGATTCTTAAAAGAAAATTTTTCAAAGCTGCTTCACTCATCACTTCATTTTCCCATATTGTTTCATTTATCATATCTTTTGTTACTATTGTTTTTCTATTTGCAATAAGTAACTCAATAAAATCAGTCTCTTTTTTTGTTAGATCTACTACAGATTCATCTATAATAAGAATCTTTTTTCCTTGATCATAAAAGATATCATCTTTAATATAAATCATATCAGGATCATTTAAAGATAATGCTTCATCGCATTTTTCTAGTAACTCTTCAAATGCTTGAAAATTAATAGGTTTTATAGAATACGCTGTTAGACCTAATGGTATTGCTTTTAACAGTAAATCCTCATCTTTATGTGCACTTAAAACTACTATAGGAATTTTACTATTTTGTTTTCTAATTTTTTCTATAAAATTAAGAGCTATTCCATCTTCAACTTTTAAATCACTCAAAATAATATCAATTTGTTGATTCTCAATCACCTCAAATGCTTCTTTCATACTTACTACATGAACTACTTCTTTAACATAATGACTCAAAAATAGTATAGTATCATTAGCAAAGGTTAAATTATCTTCTAGAAACAATAGTCTTTTTTGTAATAATTTTTTCAAATTTTATCCTTTTTTTACAAAGTTATTGTAAACTTTGCCCCTTCTTGAGTATTTTCAACAGTGAGTAAACCATTATTTTTCTTGATAATACTTGCTGACAAATACAGTCCAATTCCTAAGTTGCCTTTTCCACTTACATAAGGTGAGAATACATCATTGATATTTTCTAAACTTATCCCACCTGCGTTATCTTCAATCGTTACTAAAGATTTATTATTTTGTGTAAAAATACTAATGGTAATGGTTCTTTGACTAATACCTCTTTCTATAAAAATATCTTTTGCATTATTCAGTATAGAAAGTATAACTTGTGCATATTCATTTTGATTTGCATAAATAGTAGGATTGGTTATTTTA
Organism: Arcobacter sp. 15-2; assembly: GCF_047159865.1. Taxonomy (GTDB): domain Bacteria; phylum Campylobacterota; class Campylobacteria; order Campylobacterales; family Arcobacteraceae; genus JAIOSF01. The sequence goes on along the minus strand of NZ_AP038804.1, from coordinate 2,155,684 downwards.
TTTATATTCAACTTAATATTTTCATAATCAAATGTTGCACTTACAATATTAATAGCTTTATTAATAGTAGATATAAGATCAAAAAAACTATTTTTTGTATTTGGTTTATAAAAATTTTGAAAGGTTTCAACTGTTTTAGACATAAACTCTAATATATCGGATGTTCTAGTAAAATTGATTTGCAGTTTTTCTAAATCTATTTTATCGTTTGATATAAACATCGTATTTAAAATATTTACACTTCCTAGTTCACTTAATGGTTGTTTCCATTGATGTGCAATATGCATTAGTAGTTCACCAATCTCAGCTTGTTTAGAGTTTTGAAAGATAATTTGTTCTTGGAGTTTATTTTTTTTAATCTCTTGATCTACTTGCATACGAAGATTTTCTTGATATGATTTTAATTGTAATTGAGTATTTACTCTACTTAACAATTCTATTGTACTAAAAGGTTTGGCGATATAATCAACAGCCCCAACATCAAAACCTTTTTTAATATCATTTATATCATTTTTTGCAGTTAAAAATATAACAGGAATATTTTTTGTATTTTCGTTTTTTTTAATACGAGAACAAACATCAAATCCATCCATATCTGGCATCATTACATCAAGTAGTATTAAATCTATAGTTTCTTGTGTTAAAACTTCTAAAGCTATCAAACCACTGAGTGCAGGTACAATATTATAATCTCTTAAACTCTCAATTAAAATATTCAAATTAAACGCATTATCATCTACTATTAAAATAGTTTTTTTATTATTCATCGCTATTTCCATGTTATGGTATATTTTAATTATATCCTATTTTAGTCTTAAAAATGTCTTATTGCAAATTCGACATTTAATTGATATTTCGATATAATCGCGAACAAATATAAATAGGACAATAAACTATGAGTAATAAATACAATCCAAAAGATGTAGAAGACAAATATTATAAACTATGTGAAGATAGAGGATACTTTGAAATAGATGGAAACAAATCTATTCAAGGCAAAGATGAAAATGGAAAAGATAAAACTTTTTCAATCATGATGCCACCACCAAATGTAACAGGAAGCTTACATATTGGTCACGCTTTAACATTTACTTTACAAGATATTATCACAAGATACAAAAGAATGGACGGGTTTAAAACTTTGTGGCAACCTGGAACAGACCATGCCGGTATTGCAACACAAAATGTTGTTGAAAAACAACTTTTAGCTGAGGGTACAACAAAAGAAGAACTTGGAAGAGAAAAATTTTTAGAGAGAGCTTGGCTTCAAAAAGAGACTAGTGGTGGAAATATTGTTCACCAAATGAGAAAACTAGGTGTAACTCCAGCTTGGAAGCGTGAACGATTTACTATGGATGAAGGTCTTCAAGAAGCTGTAAAAGAAGCTTTTGTAAGCTTGTATAACGAAGGTAAAATCACACAAAACAACTATATGGTAAACTGGTGTACACATGATGGTGCATTATCAGATATCGAAGTTGAACATGAAGAGGTAAATGGTAAATTTTATACTATGGTTTATAAATTTGCTGATGGTTCAGGTGAACTTGAAGTTGCAACAACTAGACCTGAAACATATTTTGGTGATACAGCTATCATGGTTCACCCTGATGATGAAAGATATGTTAGCATCGTTGGTAAAGAGGTATTACTTCCGTTAACTGATAGAAAAATCAAAGTTATCACAGATAAGCATGTTGATATGGAATTTGGAACAGGTGTTGTTAAAGTAACTCCAGCACATGACCAAAACGATTACGAAGTTGGTAAAAGACACAATTTGGAGTTCATAAAATGTTTTGATGAAGCTGGTATTTTAAATGACTATTGTGGAGAGTTTGCAGGATTAGAAAGACTTGAAGCTCGACCTATTATCGTAAAAGCTTTAGAAAACGCAGGATATATTGTAAAAATTGAAGAGCACACTCATCAAGTTGGACACTGTTATAGATGTAAAAATATTGTTGAACCATTTATATCTCAACAATGGTTCTTAAGTGAAGATGTAGCAAAAAACTCAATAGAGAAAACAAAAGCACACAATAACTTTCATCCTGCACACTGGATCAATTCATACACAGCATGGATGGATGAGCTTCGACCTTGGTGTATCTCAAGACAATTATGGTGGGGACATAGAATTCCTGTATTTACTTGTGATTCTTGTAATCATCAATGGGCAGATAAAGCTGATGAGCCAGAAGCTTGTCCTAAATGTGGAAACAAACACTATACTCAAGACCCTGATGTATTAGATACATGGTTCTCTTCTGCACTATGGGCAATGTCACCATTAGGATGGGGAAATAACGGTAAACTTCAAGAACTATATAATCAAGATCAAGATATGAAAGATTTCTTTCCTAACTCATTGCTTATTACTGGTTTTGATATTATGTTCTTTTGGGTTGCTAGAATGATGATGATGAGTGATCACTTTGAAGGTGAGCTACCATTTAAAGATATCTATATGCACGCTTTAGTTAGAGATGAAACTGGTGCAAAGATGTCAAAATCAAAAGGAAATGTAATCGATCCACTTGATATGGTAGAAGAACATTCTGCAGATATCATTAGATTTACTTTAGCATATTTAGCAGTTCAAGGTAGAGATATCAAACTAGGTGCTAAAAACTTAGAGCAGTTCAGAAACTTTACAAATAAACTTTACAATGCATCAAACTTCTTACAACTCAATGTAGAAACTTTTGCAGACCTAAAAGATATAGAAGTGAAAACAGCCCTTGGTAAATATATGCAATCAAGACTTTCACACGCTGTTGATAGTGTAAGAGAAAATCTTGAAACATTTAAATTCAACGAAGCTGCATCTGAACTGTACAAGTTCGTATGGAATGAGTTTTGTGACTGGGGTATTGAGTACTCAAAAGGTTCAAAAGATTCTATTGTAGAGCTTGGTGCTATTTTTAAAGAGACACTGAAAATGATCTCTCCATTTATGCCATTTATTGCAGATCACTTATATCATAAACTTAGTGGAACTACACTTGAAGATGGTGAGTCACTTATGGTAAATAACTTCCCTAAAGATATCAAAAAAGATGAAGAGGTAGAAGCTATGTTTACTATCATCGAAGAAGCTATCACAGCTCTTAGACGAGCAAAAGTTATCATTGATATGGGAAATAGTAAAATAGCAAAAGCTTACATCAAGCTAGATAAAAATATAGATAAAGAGTTAGCGAAACCATTTATCGAAAAACTAGGAAAAGTTGAAAATATAGAGTTCGTAGATGCAAAAGTTGAAAATAGCATCACAGATGTATCAGACAACCTAGAAGTATATTTACCAACTGGTGAGATCGATATGACACCTATTATTTCTAAACTTTCAAAACAAAAAGAGAAACTAGAAAAAGAGATAGCAAAACTAAATGGTATGCTTTCAAACGAAAGATTCGTAGCAAATGCACCAGCTGAAGTTATAGCAGAAAACAAAGCAGGACTAGAAGCTGCACAAGACAAGCTAGGAAAAGTAGAAAACGAACTTAAAAGTTTAAGTTAAAAAATTCTCTTTTCTACATAAAAGCCTCATCGTATTGATGGGGCTTTTTTATTATTTAAAAATCAAGTGGTGATTTTATATCACCTTTATTTAGTTCTTTTACGACGTGCGTATATATCATCGTAGTTTCAATAGATTTATGACCCAGTAGCTCTTGAATACTTCTTATATCTGTACCATTCTGTAATAAATGTGTAGCATAAGAGTGTCTAAATATATGAGCCGTAATTCTTTTATCTATGTTTGATTTTGTTACAGCATTTTTTATATTTCTACTTAAAGTTACATCTAAAATATGATGACGTCTTTGCTCTTTACTTCTTGGGTCTGTTGATATTTTATCCATAGGGAAAACATACTGCCACTTTGTTTCATATTTAGCCTTTGGAAATTTTCGCTCTAACGAATAAGGGGTATATACACTTCCAAAACCATCGTTTAAATCTTTTTGATGTAGCTCTTTTACTTTTTGTACCTGTATTTTAAGTTCTTCTTTAATTTTCAAAGGAAGTGGCAAAGTTCTATCTTTTAATGATTTGCTATCCCAAATATAGATTTTATCAAATCCAAAGTCGATGTCTTTTATCCTTATGTTTTGGACTTCTTTCATTCTAAGGCCACATCCATACATAATCTTAACTATGAGTTGATAGATACCTTTCATATTTACTATTATGTTTCTCACTTCATCTATCGTAAGTACTACGGGGATATGTTTTCTCTCTTGAGCTCTTAATGCTTGTATATTCTCATTTTTTAATGATATATTTAAAACCTGTTCATACAGAAATAATATTGCGTTAAAAGCTTGATTCTGAGTGCTAGGACTTACATTTAGTTTTGTTGCAAGATGGGTAAGAAATTGTTCTATTTCTAATTTTCCCATATCTCTTGGATGTCGTTTATTATGAAAAAGTATATATCGCTTAGCCCAATGAATATAAGTCTTTTCTGTACTTATACTATAATGTTTAAATCTAATTTTATCTTTCATAATATCCAATAATTTTTTACCCACAATACACCTCCCAATAAACTTAACATAATGTATGTTTATTACGATATTACCTTAATATACATACATTATGTACTATTATCGTCTAAATATCGATAATAAATGAACATAAAAACTATATCAAAAACTTAAAATAAATTTAAAAAATATGACATATTGCAATGTTTTTTATAGTAAAATATGCAAGAACTCCTTATTTTAGGTATTTATCGTTGTTTTGTTATACGACATTTTTTATGTATGTTATTTGTTGATTTTCAGGCTATCTTGTATATAATGTATGTTCAATAAATAGTTAGTCTACTAAATTAATTCCAACAAATAGTAGTATTGCAAACATTTTCATCCGTAATTTTGCCATTTTCTTTTACATATTCTATTCCCCATTCAAACATCTCTTTTAAAACTGGTTTTAGTTTTAATCCTATTGGAGTTAGTGAATAAACAACTTTAGGTGGAACTTGTGCAAAGACTTCTCTTTTGATAATATTTTTTTCTTCTAACTCTTTTAGTTTTATAGTAAGTGTTTTTTGACTTATAGCATTGATATCTTCACATAACTCTTTAAATCTTTTGTCATTTTCTAATAAGTACCAAATAACAGCCAACTTCCATCTATCATTAAAAATATCCATGGTTACAGAAACTGAACATTTGTATTCTTTATCATCTATATAGTACATTTAAATCCTTTTATAAATAAATTATATCTATTAAATACTTAATTATCTATTACTTACCTAAAGTAATGTAAGGTATATTTAAGTTAATTAGGTATATTATTCTGAATACAAAACATAAAAAAGGCAAAAAATGAATAATTTTACATACTATAATCCAACGAAAATTGAATTTGGAAAAGAAAAAGAAAATAAAATTGGGGAATACATTAAACAATCAGGTATTAAAAAAATACTATTAGTGTATGGAGCAGGAAGTATCAAAAGAACTGGTCTTTACAAAAAAATTATAATTTCTCTTGAAAAAAATGATATTGAATTTGAAGAGCTATCAGGTGTAGTAAGTAATCCATTGTTAAGTAAAGTAAATGAAGGAATACAACTTGCTAAAGACAATGATATAGAAGCTGTTTTAGGTGTGGGTGGTGGTTCTGTTGTTGATAGTGCAAAAGCTATAGCAGTAGGAAGTATGTATGATGGAGATGTTTGGGATTTCTTTATTAATAAGGCTCAAATAAAAGAAGCTTTATCAGTATTTACAGTTATGACACTTTCGGCAACTGCTAGTGAGATGAATGGAAATGCAGTAATCATTAATGATGACACAAAACAAAAATACTCTATAGCATCTGTACTTATCAATCCAAAAGTATCTGTAATAAATCCAGAATTAATGGCAACAGTAAGTAAAGAATACTTAGCATATTCTGCTGTTGATGTTATCTCACACTGTATAGAAGTTTATTTTACAGCGAGTACACATCCACATTTTAACTCAAGAATAGTTGAATCTATAGTTAAAACAGTTATGGAAACAACAGAAATATTATTAGAAAATCCAAATGATTATGATGCACGAGCTGAGTTTGCATGGGCAGCTATACAAGGACTCAATGGTTTAACACCAGCAGGAACTGAAGGTGGTAGTTTTCCAAATCACATGATAGAACACTCACTTTCTGCATTATACAATGTAGCACATGGAGCAGGATTATCTGTTGTTATTCCTGCTTGGATGAAATGGTATAAAGAACAAAATGTAGCACAATTTAAAAGATTTGCAAAAGAGATTTTTAATAGTGAAGATGAAAATGTAGCAATAGAAAAACTTGAACAATGGTTTGCTAAAATTGGTGCGCCAACAACACTAAAAGAGGTAAATATTCCAAGAAATGGAATCGAAGATTTAGCTATAAATGCAAATGAATTAGCAAATGTTTGGGGACTGGGTGAATTGTATTCAAAAGAAACTATTGTAAAAATATTAGAAAAAGCATAATATGGAAAAGGTTATGAAAAAAGCGTTAATAATAAATGCGTACGAAACTTATGAAGGTATAGGAGAGGGAAGACTTAATAAAAGTCTTTGCCAAATTGCTGAGGAAACATTAATCCAAAAGAATTATCAAGTGAAAACAACTACACTTGAAAATGGTTATACATTAGATGAAGAATTGGCAAAAAACATAGAAGCAGATCTTATCTTTGTTCAATTTCCTGTGTATTGGTTCAGTGCACCTGCTTTATTTAAAAAATATATTGATGAAGTATATGGATTTGCATATGCAAATGGTTTTTTATGTCAAGGTGATGGAAGAACACGAAGTGATTTAAGTAAAAAGTATGGTTCTGGTGGATTAAAAGATGGTGCTAAATATATGATTTCTACAACATGGAATGCTCCAGAAGATGCCTTTAATGATGAAAATCAATTTTTTGATGGTAAGAATCTTGATGAAGTACTTATAGGAATGCATAAAACTTATCAATTTTTTGGTATGGAAGCACTCCCTTCATTTGGAATGTATAATATATTTAAAGAAGACACTATAAGTGATGATGTTGCACTGTTTAAAAAACATGTTGAAAATATATTTTAAAAGGAATTTATAATGTCAAAAATAACAATCGTAGCAAAAATTACAATTAAAGAAGAGTTTACAAATGAAGTTTATCCTTTGTTGGTAGATTTACATACAAGTACTTTGGAAAATGATGATGGATTTATTCAATATGATTTACACAAAGATTTGGATAATAAAAATAGTTTTATTTTTATCGAGACATGGGAAAATAATGAATTTTTAGAGATACACATGAAAAAAGAACATTTTCAACTGTTTGTGAAGAATACTGAAAATAAACTAGAGAATTTAGAAATTACTAAATTAGAAAAAATATAAAGGGTTATTAATTATGAAAAAAATATTATATATTGTATTTAAATATTTATTAGGAATATTATTTGTACTAGGTGGTATTGCACATTTTACAAAAACAGAGTTTTATTTAAAGGCAATGCCAGAGTATTTACCTCTTCATGAATTTATTGTTTATGCAAGTGGTGTATTAGAAATTGTATTAGGTATACTCTTACTTATAAATAAAACAACTCGAAAAGCAGCTATAGGAATAATAGTATTATTAATAGCTGTTTTCCCTGCAAACATACATATGTATCTCAATTATACTGATTTTCCAGATATGAGCGAAACTGCACTTCTTATAAGATTGCCTATTCAGTTAATACTTATAGCTTGGGCATATGTTTACACTATAAAAAAGGATGAAAAATGAGTATATATGATTTAATGGTAAAAGACATAGATGGAAATGAAATATCTATGTCAAAATATAAAGGCAAGACTTTATTGATCGTAAATGTAGCTAGTAAATGTGGATTTACAAATCAGTATGAAGGACTAGAAGAATTGTATGAAACTTATAAAGATAAAGATTTTATGGTTTTAGGTTTTCCTTCAAATGAGTTTTCAAAACAAGAACCAGGAAATGAGGAAGAGATTAAAAGTTTTTGTTCTCTTACATATGATGTAAAATTTGATATGTTTTCAAAAATCGAAGTAAATGGAGATAATCAATCTGCTCTATATAAATTACTCAAAGAAGAACAATCTGGACTATTAGGAAATAAAATAAAATGGAATTTTACAAAATTTTTAGTAGATAAAAATGGAAAAGTAATTGATAGATATGCTCCTATAACAAAACCACTTTCAATTAAAAAAGACATTGAAAAAATATTATAATTTATATAAATAATGATAAAATAAGATAAAATTTTATTCTAAATTAAACTTCAAAGACTAACAAAACACAGGAAAAGAACAAGTTACCCATCGGATTTTTAAGCCTCAAATAGCTATCATTTGGTGGTTATAAAAAGAAGTCAGCGAACTGATTGAGGGTAACTTGTCCTTCAGTTCTGCCGTTATATAAAAGGGGAAAAAATGAACAATGTAAGAATAATCGTACTCATAAGCATTTTATTCAATTTTGCACTAGCACAAAATAAAGACTTAGAAAATATTTTTGAAACAACACATCACTAAATAATGAAGAGTTTATACACAACGATACAAGAGCCATAAAAAGGTATATTCCAGCATCAACTTTTAAAATACCAAATACACTTATTGCTTTAGAGGAAAGAGCGATAAAAGACGAATATGAGATTATTAAGTGGGATGGTAAAAAAAGATTTTATAAACCATGGAATAAAAATCAAAATTTACAAAGTGCTATTGCAATATCATGTGTTTGATGTTATCAAAAATTGTCACAAGAAATAACATTTGGTTTTTTGCATTAAATGCTAATATTAAAAAAGAAGAGTTAAAATATAGAAAACAAATTGTAATGGAAGCGTTAAAAATTAAGAATATTATATAACAAGTTAGAGGAGCCAATAAATTACCTGTGGGCAATTTATCGGCTCATTTTAAACATTATCTTTACAAAGAATAAAAAATAAGATACTACCGCTTCTTAATAAAAACAACCTTTAAATAATCACCCTCTTTAAATTCATTGCACACTCTAAAATCTTTAGGAAGAGAAAAAGTTTCTAGGATATCATATCTTCCTCTTAACTCTTTAAATGCTTGTTCTATAAACTGTCGAAACTTCATCATTCCAAAGTTTGCTGAGTTTGTAGAAGCTACGATGATGCCATTTTTATTGGTTATTTGTATCACTTCTTTTAAAAGTTTTACATAATCTTTAGACACTGAAAATGTCATTTTTTTACTTCGTGCAAAGCTTGGTGGGTCTAATACCACCATATCAAACTTGTACTGTTTTTTAACGGCATATTTAAAATAGTTAAATACATCATCTACAATTATCTCTTGTGAATTTGGATCTATATCATTTACTGCAAACTGCTCAGAAGTTTTAGCTAAACTTCTTTTTGCTAAATCTACACTCGTAGTTTTAACTGCTCCTCCAAGTGCTGCATAAACTGAAAAAGCTCCTGTGTATGAAAATGCATTTAGTACTGTTTTACCTTTAGAGTATTTATCTCGTATAGTTTTTCTCACCTCTTTTTGGTCTAAAAATATACCAGTCATAGCACCATCATCTAAGTATACTGCAAAGTTCACATCATTTTCTTTTACGATAAGTGGTTTTGGTGCTTCAGTTCCGCATACAAAGTCACTCTCATTTTCTACATATTGACCTTTCGTATCAAATCTTTTTTTCTCGTAGATACCTTTATATTCTGTGGAGCTTTTTAAAGCTTCAACAATCATATCTTTAAAAGTATATATACCCAAACTATACCAAGTGATCATATAGTACCCATCGAAATAGTCAATCGTGATACCACCTAATCCATCACCTTCACCATTTACTACTCGAAATGCTGTAGTTATATTTTGTTTTCCTTGTTCATAAAAATACTCTCTATTTGATATAGCTTCTTTTATTTTTTTTATAAAAAAAGCTGTATTTATCTCTTCATTTTTATCGTATGTTAAAACCCAACCATACCCTTTGTTTTGACGACCATAATACCCTCTTCCTATAAACTTATTATTTGAAGTTAATAGATTGATTATAGCCCCCTCTTCTTTTAATATATCAGCATCATTAAAAATCTCTTTTTGAATTAAAGGATATCTATTTTGATACTCATTTGTATATTGTGGTTTAATTTTTACATCTATTATATTTTTCATTTGTTCCTTTGTTCTAATTCTTCTGGTTTTCCAAAGTAATAACCTTGCGAATAATCTACACCTATCTCATTTAAAATATTGAAAATAGTTTCATTTTCAACATATTCTGCAATTGTTTCAATATTTTGCTTTTGTGCAAATAAAACTATTGTTTCAACTATATTTCTACTAAATGGATCTTTTTCTATATTTTTCACTAAAGAGCCATCTATTTTAAGGATATCTGGACTAAATTCTAAAATTCTTTCAAAATTAGAATAACCAGCACCAAAATCATCGATAGCAATTTGAACACCTTTACTCTTTATCTCTCTTATAAAATCTTTAATGACTTCAAAATCTTGAACATTTTCATCTTCTAAAAGCTCAAAAATAATTCTATTTGCTTCACCTTTATGTTGCTCAAGTAAAGTAAAAATTTGTGTTCTTGTTTGTTCATTTTCTATATCTACAGCCGAGATATTAATTGAAAGTTTTGTATTAATTGTTTTGAGAATTTTAAAAGAATTTTCTAAAACTCTTTGTGTTATTTTATTATAATAACTCCCTTTTTTAGAAATATTTAAAAAATGAAAAGGGGAAAGAATCTCCCCGTTTTCATCTATTAGCCTTACTAATGATTCATATTTCTCAACCTCTTTTGTTTTATTATTAATAATTGGTTGAAAATAAGAAACAATATTAAAATTATCCAATGCAATTTTTACAGTCTTGATCATCTCTAAGTTCTCTTTTGCTTCTTTTGAAGCTATAATTGAAGAGTCATTTGAAAAGCTCACTTTAGTTTTTTGTTTTAGAGCATTTTCTAATCCCTCTTTTGCATCCTCATAAAGCATATACTTTCCAATAGCATAACTTACTGTAATATTAAGATCAAATTCCATATCTTCAAATTCTAAATTTGATTTTTTTACATTTTCGACAAAATCATTGAGATACTTTTCAAGACTTAATTCCGATTTATTAAAATCTTCAAATTCAGTTAATAAAGCAAAACTACCATTTCCTACAGAATAAACATTTACAAAACTATATTCTTTTGGAAGGTAGGAAAGGAGTTGAAAAGCAAAATTCTTTTCAACTTTTTCAACTGTTGAGGCATTATAAAACTTATCAAGCATATCAAACTCATCAATTTGTAAGACAACTAATATAGAGAGCTCGTTTTCCTCTATTTTTTCAAAAAGAAACTTTTTATCATCAACTACCGTATTAAGATTATCTCTTACTACAAAATATTCTACAATTTCATTTTTAATATTTTTAATAGGTGTGATAATAGTTCGTACATAATAAGTACTTCCACTTTTAGACTGATTTTTAATTACACCTTCCCAACTCTCCTCTTTTACTTTTAGCGTATGCCACATCTCTTCATAAAGTTCATTTGGATTTTCATGGTGTCTGGTGATATTATGTTTTTTCCCTATCACCTCTTCTCTTTTATAACCACTTATTTTACAAAAGCTATCATTCACATAAGTGATGATACCCTCAGTGTCAGTTTTAGAGATAATATTGCTTTGATCCATCAAATTTAGATATTGTTCTATATAATATTTATGATTTTTTGCTTCATATTCTAGCTTAAACTTTTCAATAACTTTTTCAAGACTATTTAATAATTCATCAAAACTAAAAGGTTTAAGAATATAACCATCTACATTTAAATTTATACTTTGTAAAAAAATATCTGATTCATCATGTTGAGATAAAATAATAAAATAACAGTTTCGATTCTCATTTTGTATTTTTTTTATCATCTCTATACCATTTAATTTTGGCATATTAATATCTGTGATAACAATATCTACTTTATTATGTAAAAACTTATTAAAACCATCTTCACCGTTATTAGCTAAAATTATATTTTCAAACATAGGTGACAAAAATTTCAATGTATACTCTTGTGAAACTACATCATCTTCTACATAGAGTAAATTTATATTTTTTGAATAATTTCGAATCTCTTCTCTTCTATTTTTCATTTTGTAGCCTCACTTACATTTTACATGATACTATTAAGTATATATGTAATTAATACTTTTACTAAACTGTTGAAATATAATTAGCAATGTTTTAACTTTATAACTGTACCATCTCTTTACTTTTGATTGAAATAATTATATTGATAAATTTTTTAAATTTCATTGATATGTATCTTTATGTAATTTATTATAGCTATATTCCTTTTTCTTTTTTATAAGAATAAATATTATTATAAGGATTTTATAAATATAATATTAAAGAATAAGGAACCTAAATGAAAAACCTACATATTGGAATACGCCCAACAATTCTTACTATATTTACATTAATAGTTTTGCTTACTCTTTTTGTTACACTTGGATTACAATACTATTTTTCACAAACAATAGCTTTAGAGTCTGTAGAAAAAGATATGAAAAAAACCGCTTCCAACACATCTTTAAAAATAGACAATATAGAAAATTCTGTTACTAACATTGTAACGATAACAGAATTGCTAGATGAAAGTACTAAAAAACCAGAAGAACTTCTTACACACCCCTTAACAAATAAATTTACAACTTTTATGAGTAGTTATCCTTTTATCTATGCCATGTATATAGGATATGAAAATGGTGATTTTTATGAAGTTATAAACTTAGATGTTAATCCATCTTTAAGAATGAAGTATAATTCCAATCATAAAGAACGATGGCTACTTTTAAAAGTAAGTCAAAAGGCAACGCAACGAATACAAGAAAACTGCTTTTTAAATAAAGATTTAAAAATACTTAGAACAACAAGTGAAATTTCAAATTATAATCCAACAAAAAGACCATGGTATAAAAAAGCTTTCAATGATTCAAATATTATTAAAACCGAACCTTATCAGTTTTCAAACTTTGATTCTTTAGGTCTAACTTACGCAAAAAAAATAAAGAATACCCATAACATCATAGGAGTAGATGTTTCACTTAAAACTATTTCATCACTTTTGAAATCTGAAACTGATATTAAAGGATCTCTCTCTTTTTTATTAGACCAAGATAAGAATAAACTTCTTGCTTCGAATGTAGATCATCACATTTCAAAAGAGGATATAAGTGAATTTATAAATCAAATAAAGCTCAAAAATTTATCTATATCATTTAACGAAAAAATATATTTTATATCTAATAGTATTTTAGTATCTCCTTTAGGAACAAAAAGCCAGCTTATAACTTTAACACCAAAAGAAATCATCATGGCTCCCTATAATGAAGAGATAACTTATGCTATTATTCTGAATTTATTTGTAATGTTATTACTTTCTCCGGTTATGTTTTATTTAACAAAACTAGTTTCAAAACCAATCCATGCACTTGAGATAGAAAACGAGAAGATAAAAAATAGAAAATTTGATGAAGTTATACATATCAATACTAAAATAAGTGAACTATCTTCTCTTTCAGATTCATTAGTTTCTATGTCAACTTCTATTAAAGAGTATGAAGAAGCTCAACTGAAACTCATGGATTCTTTTATAGAGCTCATAGCTGGTGCAATTGATGCAAAATCGGAATACAATGGTGAACATTGTAACAAAGTTCCTATTATAAGTATAGAGTTAGCCAAGATTGCTTCTGAAGCAAAAAATGGTGTTTTTGAAGATTTTACAATCGAAAATGAAGATCAAATGAGAGAGATTAGTATTGCTGCTTGGTTGCATGATTGTGGAAAAGTAACCACACCAGAATATATCATAGATAAAGCAACAAAATTAGAAACTATTTACAATAGAATTCATGAAATCAGAATGCGATTTGAAATTGTTTATCGTGATTTGATAATTGACTATCATAAACAACTGCAAAATACAAAAGATAAAAAACAATTAGAAAATAACTTGAAAATTGAACAACAAAAACTGATTGATGATTTTAATTTTGTAGCAATATCTAATGTTGGTGGTGAATATATGGATCAAAAAAGTAAAGATAGAATTAAGATGATAGCTCAAAGAACATGGCAAAAATATTTTGATGATAGTATTGGGCTTTCTTATGATGAAGAACTAAGATATGAAAAAAATGACAGTAATATAGAATACATTCTTGCAAATAAGAAAAGTCATATTATTCCACGGACAAACTTTTCACAAGAGGAACATGACAAGTACAACTTTAAGATGGAAGTTCCAAAAGATCTTTATAATTTAGGAGAGATTTACAATTTAACCGTAGAAAGAGGTACTTTAACAAAAGAAGATCGATTTAAAATTAGCGAACATGTAATCATGTCAATAAAAATGTTAGAGATGCTACCATTTCCAGAAAACCTTAAAAATGTACCACAATATGCAGGAGGACACCACGAAACACTCATTGGTACAGGTTATCCTCGACAACTAACAAAAGAGCAACTTTCTATCCCTGCTAGAATTATTGCATTGGCTGATGTTTTTGAAGCCTTAAGTTCTTCAGATAGACCATATAAAACACCAAAAAAACTCTCTGAAGTTATTAAAATATTGAGTTTTATGGTTAAAGACAAGCACATCGATAAAGATATCTTTGAATTATTTTTGACAAGTGGTTTTTATAAAAAATATGCAGAAGAAAATTTAACAGCGGAACAAATAGATGAAGTGGATGTAAATAGTTATATATCTTAAAAATATTATCAAGAGATATAAAACCCATATGAACTAATAGTTGTTTTGCTATAATAAAAGTATGGAAGATAAAATAATAAAACAACTAAAAGAAAATAACTTATTAAGAATAATCGATGAACCTTTAGATATCTATCTTGAGATTCCACACATTGCTTATATAGAAGTAAAAAAAGAGGATAGCAAAGCCCTACTTTTTACAAATCCTATTGATAAAAAAAACAATAAAACATTTGATACTCCAGTACTCATGAATGTTTTTTGTAACGAAGAAGCAGTCGAGCTTTTCATAGGTGATGGTGATAAAATAGCAAAAGAGATAGAAGGCTTACTTAAAATGAAACCACCAACTGGTTTTATGAACAAACTTGCAATGTTCGGACAACTTTTCAATCTAAAATCAGTTTTTCCAAAAAGACTCAAAGGAAAAGGGGAATGTCAACAAATCATCAAACTAGGAAAAGAAGCAAAACTAAGTGACATACCAGTTTTAACAACTTGGGAACAAGATGGTGGTCCGTTTATTACTATGGGACAAGTATACACTACAAGCCTTGATGGCACTATGCACAATGTAGGGATGTACCGACTTCAAATTTATGATGACCAAACAGTAGGGATGCATTGGCAGATACATAAAGATTCAAATCACTTTTTTCACGAATACAAAAAAGCTGGTAAAAAGATGCCTGTTTCTATTGGTATTGGTGGAGATCCTATGTATATTTGGTGTGGGCAAGCGCCATTACCAATTGGTGTATTTGAACTTATGTTATATGGTTTTGTTAAAAAGAAAAATGCACAACTAGTAAAATCTATCACAAACGATATCTATGTGCCAAACGATGTAGACTTTGTTATTGAAGGCTTAGTTGATGTTGAAAATATGAGAATAGAAGGACCATTTGGAGATCATACTGGATACTATACTTTAGAAGAAGATTATCCATTTATGGATGTTACGGCGATTACTAGTAAAAAAAATCCTATCTATGCAGCAACAGTTGTAGGAAAACCTCTTTTAGAAGACAAATATATGGGTCATGCAACAGAGCGAATATTTTTACCTCTTTTACAAACTACTGCACCTGATTTGTTAGATTATTATATGCCTGAAAATGGTGTATTTCATAATCTAATCTTAGGAAAAATAAAAACAGCATACCCAGGTCATGCTCAACAAATCATGCACGCTTTTTGGGGAGTTGGTCAAATGAGTTTTGTAAAGCACGCTATTTTTGTAGATCAAGATGCCCCTGATTTACCAAGTATGGAAGTGATACCTTATATTTTAGATAGATTTACAACTGACAATATACTTATTACAAAAGGTGTTGTTGATGCACTCGATCATAGTAGTCCAAAGTTTGCAGTTGGTGGAAAACTTGGGATTGATTGTACTGGAAATGATATAGCTGAACTTGGTATAGAAATTTTAGAAGATGCTGTACTTTTAGAAAAGATGCAAAATATATCTAAAGATATCAAAGGACTTAAACAGTATTATACTGATACAAAAAGTCCTATTGTAGTTATATCTGTGGAGAAAAATAGAAGCCAAAAATATCTTATCGATGAATTAAAACCACTTTTTAATCATATCAAAATCCTTGCAATCGTTGATGAAAAAAACAATGAACTCAATAATCCATACATGCTAATTTGGAGAGTTGTGAATAATATCGATAGCAATAGAGATATTTATATCGATGGACAAACAGTTAGTATCGATGCTACAAACAAAAATAATCATGACAATTTTCAAAGAAGATGGCCAGATGATGTTGTTTGTACAAAATCTGTAATTGATGATTTAAGACAAAGAAAAATCATCGATATAGATGATAACTTTATTAAATATTGGGGACTTATATAATAAATTTCATAACTTAAACTTTGAGAAAGTTATCTTTTAGTATTCATATAATAAAATGGATTATCTTAACTAAGGAATTTTGATATGAAAATTAAAATTAAAATACTTCTCTCTTTATTTCTTAGTGTTACTGTAATGTTTGTTATATTTAGTTTTATCGCCCATAAATATGACAAACAAAAATATATCGACATCACCAAAGATCAACTTTTATCTGTAGCAAATATACAAAAACATAGAATTGAACAGTATCTCAATAATAATAAAAACTTATTGTCAATCATAACAAATAGAAGAGAGCTTTCAGATTTACTTGAACAATACAGTCAAAACTCTCACAAAAATCATTTAAATAAAATAAACATAATTATAGAAGAATTTAAAAATAGTATAAATGAGATTCAAGAAGTAAAGGTTACTGATTTGCAAGGAAATATTCTTTCAGCAACAGATTCTAAGCTTATAAATAATAAGATTTTCTCTTTTCCTCTTTCTATCGAACAACTTCAAGCCATAAAGATAGGACTAAATATTAAAAATAAAGATGGTATTTTGGTATTCCAATCAAGAGCGCCTATTTATTCAAAAAATAAAATTATAGGTACTGTATATATCGATGTTAGTTTAGACGAATTAAAAAAAATAACTTCTGATTATACTGGTCTTGGAAAAACAGGGGAAACCATCATCGCTAAAAGAACCATTGATGGTGGATATATCTTAACACCACGACGATTTGATACCAATTCAATAGAAAAAAGAATAATTACTCAATCAAATCAAAACAGCACAATATTCAAGGCTCTAAACAATGAAATAAGCTTTTTTCAAAATGTAAAAGATTATCGTTCTATAGAAGTTTTTGCTGCAACTACTTATATACAAAATATAAACTGGGGTATTGTTGTAAAGATTGATAAAGAGGAGTTATTTCAAAACCTTCAAAGTCACCAAAATGATCTGTATGCTATGCTTGCATTGGTTATCCCTATGGTACTTTTACTTTCTATTACTATTTCAAGAAATTTAAGTAATCCTATTATTGAACTTACCAAAACTGTCGATGCTTTCTCTAAAGATGACTTCAATCAAAAATCACATATTCAAAGTAATGATGAAGTGGGTACTTTAGCCAAAACATTTAACAAAATGACAGAAGATCTTGTAAGTTTTACAAATCGACTTACAGAAGCACAAAAAGTAACGAATATGGGTAGTTGGGAATACGATTTAGTTTCCAAAACACTGTATTGGTCGGATGAAGTATACGATATTTTTGAAGTAGATAAAAATGATTTTCATTTAACTTATGACAATTTTATTCGATGTATTCATAACGATGATAAAAAAAGAGTAAAAGAGGCATTTAAAAAATCACTACAATCAAATTCACAATATAGTGTGATTCATAAAATAATAACTCCCTCAGGAAACTTGAAAATACTTGAAGAAAGAGCTGTCCATAAAGTTGATAGTAATGGAAATTTATCAAGAACATTTGGTGCTGTTCGAGATATAACACATGAAAAAATAAAAGAACAAAACCTAAAGAATCAACTAGCACTTACTGATGAACATATTATTATTTCATCAACTGATGTTGAGGGAAATATCACTTATGCGTCAAAAGCATTTTGTGAAATTAGTGGATATGAATTTTCAGAATTGGAAGGAAAAAATCATAGAATAGTTAGACATCCTGATATGTCAAATGAACTTTACACTAATCTTTGGGAAACAATAAAAAAAGAAAAAACTTGGAAAGGTATCATTAAAAATAGAAAAAAAGATGGTGGGTATTATTGGGTTGAGGCAAGTATAAGTCCTGTTTATAATTTAGAAAATAAACTTATTGGATATACTGCAATAAGAAAAGATATAACCAATGAAAAGAAAATAGAAGAAGCTCAAAGAATAGCACAGATGGGTAGCTGGGAACTAGAGATAGCAACAGGTAAAATTAGAGGTTCTCAACAAATGTATGAAATCTATGAACTTGATGACAAGAGCCTTTTGGATCGTAACCATTTTATTGATATGATTGAAGCAAAAGATTTAGATAGAGTTCTTCAGCAATTAAATCAAGCTATTAATAATTTAGAAACTTTTAAAGCTGAATTTAGCATCAAACTAAAAAACAATAAACGAAAATATATATTTGTACAAGCAGAAGTTGAATTTGATACATTTAAAAAACCACTTAAAATGATTGGAATCATACTCGATATAAGTGAAAGAAAAATGATAGAAACCCAACTCCAAAATGCTAAAATATCAGCAGAACAAGCTTCTATTGCAAAAGGTGAATTTGTAGCAAATATGAGTCATGAGATACGAACACCTATGAATGCTATTTTAGGTTTTACAGATCTGGCACTTCGTTCCAAAAATTTACCTGAAGAGATAAATGAATATATTAAAAAAACAAAATCATCCGCGAGTGGATTGTTACAAATTATTAATGACATTTTAGATTTTAGTAAACTAGAATCTCAAAAACTAGATTTAGAAAACATCCCTTTTAATCTCAAAAACTTATTAGCAGAAGTAATTGGTATGCTAGAAGTAAATGCAAATCAAAAAGGTATTGACCTTATATTACGATTAGAAGATTTAGAAAACTGCTATTTAGGTGATCCGCATAGAATTAAACAAGTGATGATAAATATAATTGGAAATGCCATAAAATTTACAGAAAATGGTAGTGTTACACTAAAAGTATATCCAAAAAGAAAAGTAATTATTTTTGAAATTATTGATACAGGTATTGGTATGAGTGAAGACCAACTAAGTACTATTTTTGATGCATTTGTACAAGCAGATGCATCTACAGTACGACGATTTGGAGGAACTGGACTAGGTACTGTTATTAGTAAACAACTTGTGAATTTGATGGATGGAAATATCATTGTAGAAAGTAAAATTTATAATGGTTCTACTTTTACTATAACTCTGCCACTTACCAAAACACCGTGTACAGAATCTTCGCTATATAACAATACAATCGATCACACAATTGTTGAGTCAAAACGATTATTTAATATTCTTTTAGCAGAAGATAATGATTTAAATGCCGAATTAGTTCAAATAAATTTAGGAATAGAACTTGGACATAAAATCACATGGGCAAAAAATGGATTAGAAGTGCTTAAAGAGTTAGAAAAACCAAATAATTTTGATCTTATATTAATGGACATTCATATGCCATTGATGGATGGTATTGAAACAACACAAAAAATAAGAGAGAAAGAAAAAGAGACAGGAGAACATATATCTATTATCGCGCTCACAGCCTCTGTAACAAAAAAAGAACAAGCAATGACACTACAATATGGTATGGATGGGTTCGCTCTCAAACCTCTTATTTTAAATGACTTAATTGATGAGATAGAAAATGTAGTTCCTTCTCATTTAGGTACGAAAAATTCTAAAATCATTACTACAAACACAATAGTAGATAAGCAGTTAAATTTAGAGTCCCTAAAAGATATCATAAATATTGAACAAGGTTTAAAAATATGGAGAGATGAAAACAATTATTTGGAAGCACTTGAAAAGTTTTGTAAAAATCATAAAAATGATATAGATATACTTAAAAAATCTCTACAAAATAATGATAAAGAAGTGGTGATTCGAATTATACATACACTCAAAGGCTTATCATTGGGATTTGATAATATTCATGACATTATCCATGACATAGATAAACAATTAAAAATATCATTAAGTAGTGTTGATACAACTGTACTAGAAGAGGAGATGAAAAAAATATGTAATGCAATCAACTCAATAAAACACAATCAACCAACTAAAATGATAGAAAGAATGGATAGAGATGATCTTATAAATAGCATACAAACCCTCATCGATATGCTAGATAATGGTGAAAATAACGATGATTTATTCAAAAATATTGTTGACAACCTAAAATTACTTATAAAAAATTCTCAAGTATTTAAACTAAAAAATAGCATTGAAAATTTTGACTATGAAGAAACAATTAAAATATTTAACACTATTTTAATCGAATTAAAGGATAAATAGTGAGTATTCGATTTTTATTTATCTATTTCTTAATTGTTGCTGTTTTTATATCTATAGGTGGTCTTTTTTTAAAAACCACTTCTCAAGATACTACACTAGTAGATATCTCTAAAAATCAGTATTATGAAAACTATCTTTCAAAAGAGAGAATATTTCTCAATATGATTAGTCAGTATACTACATCATTAAAAGCGCTTCAATCAAATCAACTATTTTATCAATATATAGTAGATAAAAAAGAGAAAAAAAAACTTTTAGAACTATTTTTACACAATAAAAAGTCTTTTCAAGATATAACACAAATCAGATACTTAGATAAAAATGGTATGGAAAAACTGCGAATAAATGGAAATGCTATCTCTCTTTATGGGGACAATGCTATGTCTAGTATTGTAAAAGAAAAGAATTTACAAAATAAATTTAATAAGAACTACTTTCAACAATTCATACAACTAAAACCTTTAGAAATTGGTTATTCAAAAATAGACCTAAATAGGGACAATGGTAAAATAACTCTACCCAAAGAACCAACACTACGAATTGGAATTGGAGTTTACGGTAACAATAAAACAATTCAAGGTGTTTTGATTTATAATATTTCTTTGAGAAATTTTTTCAAAACACTCCATGATTCTAGTTTATATAATATTTCTATTTGTGATAATAATGGCGATTTTTTAGTACATCACGATTTCAGATATGGGCTTTTAGGTAATGACAATAACTATTCATTAAAGAATGAATTTCCAAAAGAATATAAAAACATACTAAAAAATGATGAATATAGAGGTTCAAATATTTACTCACATCGAATTAATATAGCAAATAATAAACACAACATAAAGTTTATACTAAAAGCAAAATATACAGACCTTTTTAATTTAAAATATTTTATAACACAAAATTTCTTTCTTATTAGTCTAATTATTGCTATAATATTTTTGCCATTGGTATATTATTTTATTCAAAAAAGGAGTGTCGATGAAAAAAACAATATTGGTAGTTGATGATACCCCACAAAATATTCAACTAATAAAAACACTTTTAGAAAAAGAAAACTACAATGTAAAAGTAAGTACAAATGGTAAGAAAGCACTTGATATAGTAAGATCGAGTCAAAAGAAGCCAGATCTTATACTTCTAGATATTATGATGCCCGAAATGGATGGATATGAGGTATGTAAAGAACTCAAAAAAGATCCTAATACTTCAAATATACCTATTATTTTTGTTACAGCAAAAGGTCAAACTGATGATGAAACTTTTGGCTTACAATTGGGTGCTATTGACTATATTAGTAAACCTATATCAACTCCTATTCTATTAGCAAGAATCAAAACTCATCTTCAACTACATAATCTTCTTTACAATTTAGAACAAACGGTTCAAGAAGAGATTCAAAAAAGAGAAACACAAGAAAAAATACTCATGCAACAGTCAAAACAAGCAGCCATGGGTGAAATGATAGATGCTATAGCACATCAATGGAAACAACCAATAAATGTTATTAATATGTATATTGATTTATTGATGTATGATTATGAGGACGATAAAATTAGTAAAAGTTATATTGAAGATTTTCAAAATAAATCATTTTTTCAAATTCAACATATGATAAATACCCTAGATGAATTTAGAGATTTTTTTAGACCAAATAAAAAAATTGTTGAATTTAATTTAAAAGATAATATAAAAAAAGTATTACTTTTATTACAAGATGAATTGATTAAAAATGCTATAACAGTTACTGAAGAGATTGAAGAAAATCTCTTTATTAGTGGTAATGAAAATGAATTTAAACATATCATTATAAACTTGATAAATAACTCAAAAGATGCATTCCATGAAAAAAATATCCAAGACAAAAAGATACAAATAAAGCTTAGCGTAAATGATGAGAACAAAATCATAACACTACAAGACAATGCAGGAGGAATCCCTGAAAATATCATAGATAATATTTTTAAACCAAATGTTACTACAAAAAAAGAAGGAACAGGAGTAGGACTCTATCTCTCTTCTCAAATTGCACAAAAATTAGGTGGAAACCTTAGTGTGAAAAATATAGAAGATGGAGTTATTTTTACACTTGTAATTTAAAAGTTATTAATTAGGCTTTAGATACCTCTAAAGCTTATTTGTATATTCATACCCCAGGCTATATGCTTTTATATTTATATCATGAACTTTTTCGGGTATTTTAGAAAGCATAACTTCTTCTAAAATATCTTTATCAACTGCATTTGTGATTGCGTTTGCAATAGCAAGTGCTATTACAGATTGAGTAATAACATTGCCTATCTCTTCTTTAGCGATTGTAATAATAGGTATCTCTATAATATTCCATTTTTCTCTATCTTCAGGCGTGGCATGAACTAAATTTGGCTCTATAACAATAGTACCACCCTCTTTTACCCCTTTTTTAAAAGCATCATAACTCACTTGAGCAACACTCAACATAAAGTCTACATCACCATCATTTGCATAAGGATAAAATATCTCTTCATCATCTAAAGTAATATCTACAACAGTTGGACCACCTCTTACTTGAGAAGTATATGTAGCGGTTTTAAGTCCATATCCACCTGCTTTGATTTTTGCAACTGCGAGTATTTCCCCTGCGAGTAATACGCCTTGACCACCAACACCTGTAAATCGTAATAATTTTCTAGCCATGATATTCTACCTTATATCTTTTTTTCAAAATCATTTTGAGTGATTGTTGCTCTTTGACCTTGGTGCACCGCTTGTATCTCTTGGTACATTTCAGAATATTCACGAGCTTCTGTATTTTCTTTTAAAACACCCGTAGGTAAATAGTTTAATTTTTCATCATCATTGAGTTTTTCAAACTTCATTTTGCCCATGGTAATAGAATCGATCCAGTCAAGGTTTTCTCTTGCTGTTACCATTTTATTTTTTCTACCTAGATTTATATGACAATTTGAAAGAACCTCCATAAAACTAAAACCTTTATGTGAGAAACCTTTTACTAAAAGCTTTTCTAGTTTTTTTGGATCAGTTACAGCTTCTCTCCCTACAAATGAAGCCCCAGCTGCAATAGCTAAATTACAAGCATTGAAAGTAGGATCAATATTTCCAGCTTTTTGTGAAACTGTCCACATCCCTTGTGGTGTTGTTGGGCTTGTTTGTGAATTTGTTAATCCATAAATAAAATTATTGATAACAATCATATGTATATCAATATTTCTTCTACACCCATGAATAGTGTGATTTCCACCAATTGCCAAAGCATCACCATCACCAGCTACACATATCACATGTTTATCTGGGTTTGCCATCTTTACACCTGTTGCATACGCTACTGTTCTACCGTGTGTTGTGTGAATTGTATTAAAATCTAAATATGACGAAAATCTTCCAGAACACCCTATTCCTGATACCACACAAACATCATCTTGATTCCAACCCATTTGTTCAATTGCTCTTACAACTGCTTTTAAAATAACACCATCACCACAACCCCAACACCACAGTGTAGGCATTTTATTTACTCTTAAATATTTTTGATAATCAAATGCCATATTATAACCCTTTTACTTTTTCTATTATTTCATGTGGTGAGATAGCTCTACCATTTACTTTAAATAGTCCATCTATATCAAGTCGACTAGAAACTCTTTGTATCTCATGAAAATATTGTCCCATATTTAACTCAATACATAAAACTTTTTCGATTTTGTCTGTATATTCTTTTATTTTATTTGAAGGTGATGGCCATAGTGTTATTGGTCTAAAAAGCCCTACTTTAATATTTTCATTTCGTAAGTGTCTGATAGCTTCTTTTACTGATAAAGAAACTGAACCGTACGCGATGATTAAAACTTCTGCATCTTCTAGCATATACTCTTCATACGCTTCTAGTTCATCTTCATGTTGTTCTACTTTATTAAAAAGTCTTTCCATAAGTAGCGTACAAGTATCCATATTTTCTGTAGGAAAGCCTTGCTTATCATGGTGTAGACCTGTAAAATGGTATCTATATCCTTTAAACATAGTATTTAAAACAGCTGGTTGATCTTGTGCTACTCCATAAGGAAAATACTCTTCAGGCTTCCCCTCAAATTGTTTTCGCAATTTAATTTCACTCTTGGTTTGTTCCTCTAGTGGAATCATCGCTTTTCCATGCATATGCCCTAAAGTTTCATCCATAATTACAAATACAGGTTGCATAAATCTATCAGCTAAATTAAAAGCACGAGCAACTTGTGTATAACACTCAAGCAGATTTCCAGGGGAAACAGTTATCGACTTCAAGTCTCCATGAGAGGGATGTTTGACTTGAGAAACATCTCCTTGAGCTACTCTTGTAGGAAGCCCTGTTGAAGGACCTCCTCTCATAACATCTACACATACCAATGGCACTTCAGCCATATGGGCTAATCCTAAATTTTCTGCTTTGAGAGAAAGTCCTGGTCCAGATGTTGCTGTCATTGCTCGTTTTCCACTCATAGAAGCTCCAATAACACTACAAATACTTGCTATTTCATCTTCCATTTGCATAGAAACTCCACCTGTCTGAGGTAATAAATCAGAAAGAGTATGCATAATTTCACTTGATGGTGTCAAAGGATATCCTGCAAAATATTTACACCCTGCGTCAACCGCTGCAACTGCGGCTAATTGATTTCCTGTAGAAATCATCTCTCTTGTTTGCATTGAAGTATTCTCCTTATTTTTCATAGTTTGTAGGTAATCTATAATTATTATCTCTGATTGCTTCGGCTCTTTGTTTTGATTCAGGAGTTAATTTGGCAAAACTTATTGCATCGGACTTTTTATCAGCTACATGAATGGCAAAATCAGGACAGTGAAGTTCACATTCACCACACCCAATACAAGAATCAAGTGCAATAATATCAATAATAGCACCTAAAGTTGAAGAGGGTTCTTGACGCATAGACAACACACCAGCTGGACAAGCTGACACACAAATATCACAAGCTTTACATCTTGTAATATCGATCCATACAGGAGTATTTATGGGAGCTTTAAGTAGTGACATTTTTTACCTTTATTTTAATATTATTGTTACTCTTCGATTATCACGCCTACCTTCAACTGTGATATTTGAAGAGGTTGGTTGGGTTTCACCATACCACTTTGTTTCTATTCTTGTAGGTTCAACTTTATTTTTTAAAAGTATATTTTTTACAGCTATTGCTCGTTTTTTTGAAAGTCTCATATTAAATTGAGCATCAGAAACAGAATCAGTATGTCCTGAGATATGAACTTTATATCCTGTTGTTTCGTTGATAAGTTCTGATGTTTGCTTTAATAGTAAAATATCTTCATAATCTATATCTGATAATCCATGTTCAAAATAAACTATCTTTTTTATCTCTTGAATACAACCATCACGAGTAACAAAAACACCCTCAGGAGTATTTGGACATTTATCAATACTATTTGGCACTAAATCATTATCTCTGTCATTTATTGAAGCTTGAAGATTTACAAGTAAAAACATTGACAACATAATTGTTCTAAACATTAGCTAACCTTTTTTTATATATTATACTTTATTATATGACTATAGTACTTAAGAATTTATTAGTTTTTAGCTATTATTCCTCATGAACTATTTATATCTATTTTTTATTGCATTTCTCTCAGCAACAGTATTTCCTTTGGGAAGTGAAGCGTTGCTTTTATATGATTTATCAATTAATTTAAATGTATATATTTTATTCTTGACTGCAACACTTGGAAATACATTAGGTTCTATTGTAAATTATTATATTGGGTTTAAAGGTGAAAAGTTTTTAGCAAGAAAAAAAATTCTTAAAAAAGAAAAAGTGATTAAAACAAAAAGAGTTTTTGATAAATATGGAGCTTATACTTTACTATTTTCATGGGTTCCAATTATAGGCGATCCTATAACAATTGTGGCAGGTATGTTACGATATGATTTTAAGAAATTTATATACCTAACCCTTATTTCAAAAGGGATTAGGTATCTATTTGTGATTATGAGTTATTATTTGTATTCAAACTAACTTAAATTTACTTAGTTAGTTTTTTATATCTATTTGAAAGTTCTTTATACACTGCATCAAATGAAATATCATCTTCTGATTCTAGTACTGAAATCATCACTACATTATCTTCATCACCATTCCAAGTTTTGATATATGTACCCTCTTTGTATCCATTGTCTTGTCTAAATTTATTGAGTGCATTTTTACCAATATACAGTTTTTGCAACCAAGTAAAACTAAGACCTGAAAGTTTACAACATCTAAAAAACTGATCGATAAATCGCTCAACTCCACTAAATGCAGGCATATTTCCTGTTTCAATAGCAAATGCAATATAAGATAACTTTTCGGCTTCTTTTACTATTATTTTTGTATCTACTTCACTCATCTCTAACGATTCATAAATACAGTGTGTATTTACTAAAGATACAGCTTTTGGAATATTTGTTTCTTGTAAAATATAACTCATTAAAAAATGCCATACATCTACAAGTTCGATGTGAATATTATTGAAATCTGGTTGCGCAGAGATATTTTTCCAGTGTTTCCAAGGAGTTGAATCTATAAGTTCAGATACTTCCATATGAATACATCGTAACCAATTAATCTCTTTTTCAAACTTGTTGATTCCAAGCTCCCAGTTTACTCCATTTGTATCATCATTAAGTTTTTTTTGTAATACAAACATCTCTTCAAGCTTGTGAGGAAAACTTGATGACTCTTCAAGAAGTTCAGCCAATGGCAAACACTCTTCAACAAGTAAGTCCAAAGAATTATTTTCACTAGGAACATCTTGTTCCCCTTGTAATAAATGAACAATTAATATAATTGTATATGGAATTTCATCTTTTTCTTCCCATTTTAATACATCAGTTGGTGTAACACCTACATAATTTGCAAAACTTTCTATAGTAGAAAAACCTAAGTTTTTTACAGTTGCTTTTAATTCTTCATATAACAATTTTATCTCCTGATATTACATCTAATATATTATAAATTTTAGTATTTAAAATATATGATATTATCTTTTAACTTACTACTTAATTAGTTGCTCTTTTATCTTCATAAAAATTACAATCACTACCACTACTTTGTTTAACTACAACAGAGGGTATCTGCTGTGATTTAAAACCATAAGCTCTACACCCATGAGGTTTGTTTTTTTCCCAAGTCACATAATAATGTTTACATCTTTGGCATATAATTCTTCTCTTCATAAGATGAATTTTACTTAAATAACTTTTAAGAAGAGTTTATATAAAATCAATAAAAATCATAGATAAAGTAGATTATATGTCAAATAGAAAAGTAGGAATAATAGGCGCTGGTGCAGTTGGAGCTACAACTGCATATACATTGGGTATGATGGGAACTTGTGATGAGATAGTACTCTATGATATCAATCAAGATATAGCAATTGGTAAAGCTATAGATATCGAACAATCTACAATATACTCTACAAAAGTTACTAAAATCACAGGTGCAAAAGATGCCAGTGATTTAGAGGACTGTGAAGTTGTAGTTATTACAGCAGGAGTTCCTAGAAAAGATGGTATGACAAGAGAAGATTTACTTATGATAAATGCAAAAATTATTAAAGATGTGATAAGTAAAATTGAAAAATATTCACCAAATGCAAAAATTATTTGTGTTGCAAATCCACTTGATGTGATGACTTATGTGATTCATAAACTCACCTCATGGGAGTCTAATAGAATCATCGGAATGGCTGGGGCTTTAGATAGTTCAAGAATGGCTTATGAGATAAACAAATTTACAAATTATGGTTGTAGTGGTATAAAAGCTATGGTAATAGGTGATCATGGTGAAAATATGATCCCTTGTACAAATCTTTCAAACATAGGCGGAGTGCACTTAGAATCTCTAATCTCTAAAGAAAATATGAAAGATATTATTCACAGAACTAAAAATGGTGGTGCTGCTATAGTAAAACATCTTGGTACTTCAGCATACTATGCACCAGCAAGAGGAATTGCTGTTATGGTTCAAGCTATTTTAGATGACAATAAAATTGTAATGCCATCATCGGTATTATTAAATAACGAATATGGTTACTCTGATGTAACAGTTGGTGTTCCAGTTGTTTTAGGGAAAAATGGTGTTGAAAAAATCATAGAAATAGATATGGATGAAGAGTTAAAAAGTAAATTTGATGACTCTGTAAATACTATACAAAGTGGTATTGATATTTTAAAAGATAATAACTTTTTCAGTTAACAACAATTAGAATAAAACCAAAAGCAATTATGCTTTTGGTGTAATCATCTCTTCTGGTTTAACATATTTGTCAAAATCTTCTGCACTTAATATATCCAATGCAACAGCTTCCTCTTTTAATGTAGTACCATTTTTATGAGCTGTTTTAGCTATCAATGCTGCTTTTTCATATCCTATATATGGATTTAATGCTGTTACAAGCATCAAAGAATCATTTAAATATTTTGTGATATTTTTTTCATTAGCTTCTATACCTACGGCACATTTATCATTAAATGCAAGCATTGTATCACTCAATAGTTTTATAGATTGTAAAATATTATAAGCAATTACGGGTTTAAAAACATTGAGTTCAAAATTTCCTTGACTAGCACTTACTGATACTGTTGTATGATTTCCCATCACTTGAACAGCTACCATAGTCATAGCTTCACTTTGTGTAGGATTTACTTTTCCTGGCATGATAGAACTACCTGGTTCATTTGCAGGAATATTCAGCTCCCCTATTCCACATCTAGGACCTGAACTTAGCCACCTCACATCATTTGCTATTTTCATAAGATTTGAAGCCAGTGCATTTAGAGCTCCACTTAAAACAACTTCACCATCATGTGAAGTTAAAGCATGGAATTTATTTGGGTGTGATTTAAAAGTATATGAAGTTCCAGTAATCTCATTTAAAACATCACTAACCATTGGTGAAAAATTAGGATGAGAATTTAATCCTGTTCCTACAGCAGTTCCACCTATAGCTAACTCTAAAATATATTTTATAGAATCATCAATTTGTTTAAGCCCATTGTCTAACATCTCAACATAAGCACTCAAAGCTTGTCCAAGTGTTAATGGAGTTGCATCTTGAAGATGTGTTCGCCCTATCTTTACAACATTTTCAAACTCTTTTACTTTTGATTCAAATGTAGATTTTAAAATTTTGATAGAAGGAATTAGTTGTTTTTCTAATTCTAATACAAAAGCTACTCGCATAGCAGTTGGATAAGTATCGTTTGAACTTTGTCCTTTATTTACATCATCATTAGGATGTATTGTTTTAGTAATTCTAAAATCATCACCTAAAATTTCAGTAGCTCTATTAGCCACTACTTCATTCATATTCATATTTGACTGAGTTCCTGAACCTGTTTGCCAAACTACAAGTGGAAAGTTTCCATCAAGTTTACCAGCAACTACTTCTTCACAAGCAGTAGAGATAGCTCCACATTTTGTATCATCAAGTCTATTTAGTTTATTATTTACAATAGCACAAGCTTTTTTTAGATAAGCAAAACCTTCTACTACTTCTTGTGGCATTTTTTCATTTCCGATTGGAAAATTTTCTACACTTCTTTGTGTTTGAGCTGCCCAATATTTATCATTTGGAACTTTTATTTCACCCATTGTATCTTTTTCTATTCTAAAATTCATTATTGTTTCCTTTATAAAAATTGTAACAAATTTGTTCTTAATATTGATAATAATTATTATTTATAATTTCAATTTTATCATAAGTAGTTGCAACAGCAATATCCCTTAAATCTCCAATGTCAAGAATAAAAGGCTTATTAACATTTCTTTTTGTATTTATTGCAATTCTAAATTCTCTTTGATAACTAAAGTTATCAAATTTAGTAAAGGGAATCATATTTTCTTTTATTTTATTTTTTTTATTTTTGTCTATATAGTCAATTTTACTATAGTCACTTTTTTCAATATTTTTCAAATTAGTTGCATTATCTATTCTTTTTAAAAACTCAGTGAAGTTAGTAATTACAATACAATAATTTCCAAATTCTTTGTTTTTTTCATCAAGTGAAATTTTTTCTTCTTCATATTCTTTCCATATAGACAGCATACAAAAAATATTACACAAATCATATTTCTTAGTAACTTTTGTCATCATACATAATTCGTCTTTTGGAACTACAAAAGTTTCAATTTGTAAATAATTAGGTTTAAAGTTTTCTACTATAGTCTCACATCTGTCCAAACGGGCTATATCTAACCTTTCATCTTCTTTAAAGTATTTTAAAGTATTCATATATAATTTTCCATTTAAAAAATCATTTAAATATTTCTCTTCTTTAAATATTTTTAATAAGTACATTGACATTTAATCTTCCTTTTAATTTATAGGAGAATTATATAATAACTATAAGTTATTTTCAATATTAGAATAAGATTATATTATAATAAAAATATAAATTTTCAAGAATTATTTTAGAATGTAATGAAAAATTTTACTAAAATTAATTAAATAGATAAGTAATATAATAAATAGTTCTAAATTTAGCAGGTTATGTAGTATTAAGAAAAGAGAATTAAATAGATTTATTAATTTTCAACATCACTTCCACGATTAGAAACTAACATAGATATATTATTTGGATTTTGTCTTAAATCTAAAACTGCAACTACGATAACTGTACTTTCTTTTATCTCATAGTATATACCATAAGGAAATCGTTTTGATAATAATCGGTATAAACCAAATACATGTTTATGTATTCCAGCATAAAGCCACAAAGATTCAATATCAGATATGATACTATCCCTAAAATATTTTCCTAGTCCTTGATTTTGATTTTCATAAAACTTTTCTGAAATTTCTAAATCAATTGAAACTTCTTCTAAAGCAATGATATTTTTTATATTCATTTACTTTTTAGTTCATCAAGTGAAATATATTTTGCTTCATTATTTTTCATCTTAGATATTCTTTCGTCTAAAACTTCTTTATGCCAATTTGGAGATTCAATAATTTCATTCGTATCTTCAAAGCTTTCCCATATTTCATTCATAAGAATAATTTTTTCTTTTGGATTGAGTTTTTTTATCTCATCTATACTCATGATTATCTCCTTTTATTGATTTAGTATATCATAATTTAATTTAGCATATATATTAAAATAAAAAAGGCTAGTGCAAAAACACTAACCTTTTTAAAACCTTAATTTATTTTATAAATAAATACTAAATAGTTCTCCATTTAGCAGGTCCTGTTGTATGAATAGAAACACCTTCTGTATCAACAGCAACAGTTACAGGCATATCAACTACATCAAACTCATAGATAGCTTCCATTCCCATCTCTTCAAATGCAAGAACTTTTGCATCTTTGATTGATTGAGAAATAAGGTAAGCAGCTCCACCAGTAGCGATTAAGTACATAGATTTATATTCTTTGATTAAGTCAATTGTTGGTTGCTTTCTTTCAGCTTTACCAATCATACCCATGATACCGATTTCCATCATATCTTTTGTAAACTTATCCATTCTTGTAGATGTAGTAGGTCCCGCAGGTCCAACTTTTTCATCTCTTACAGGATCAACTGGTCCAACATAGTAAATAAATCTATCTTTTAAATCAACACCATTTGGAAGTGGTTTTCCAGCGTTTTTGTACTCAACGATTTTTTTATGAGCAGCATCTCTTGCAGTTAAAATTTTTCCAGT
Source organism: Arcobacter sp. 15-2 (assembly GCF_047159865.1). GTDB lineage: Bacteria > Campylobacterota > Campylobacteria > Campylobacterales > Arcobacteraceae > JAIOSF01. Next base: position 2,123,247 of record NZ_AP038804.1, on the reverse strand, counting down.
TAATAATAAAGTATCACCTGATTTAAATTGAGATAAGTTCTCTTTTGTTAAATCTTCGATATTTACTTTTTTAATAGAATCTAATGGTAATTCAATATCTGGCCAAATATCTAAATCTGGTTTTTTAAACTTAGCTGGACCATTACCGTCAAGTTTAAAGTGAATATGTCTAGTAGCAGCACAGTTAGGAATCATAGCAACTGGTAAAGAAGCAGCATGACAAGGATAATCTAAAATCTTAACATCAACAACAGTAGTTAAACCACCAAGTCCTTGTGCTCCAATACCGATTTTATTGATATCAGTGTAAAGTCTTAATCTTAACTCTTCTAACGCATTTTGAGGACCTCTTGCTTGTAACTCATGAATATCAACATGACCCATTAAAGATTCTTTTGCAAGAAGCATTGCTTTTTCAGGATTTCCACCAATACCGATACCTAAGATACCTGGAGGACACCAACCAGCACCCATCTCTCTTACATTTGCCATAACCCAGTCATAAACTGAATCTGATGGATTTAACACTGCAAACTTAGATTTATTCTCGCTTCCACCACCTTTAGCAGCAACAGTGATATCTATTTCATCAGAATTATCAACAGTTACATGGATAACAGCTGGAGTATTATCTTTAGTATTTGTTCTAGCTCCTGCAGGATCAGAAACAACTGAGTATCTTAATGTATTATCTGGATTAGTATACCCTTTTGCAACACCTTCATTTAATACATCAACTAACTCTTTTGTAATTTCTAAATCAGCTTTTAAACCAACTCTAACAAAAATATTTACACTTCCTGTATCTTGACATAATGGTCTATGACCTAAAGCACACATTTTAGAGTTAATTAAAATTTGACCTAATGCATTTTTAGCAGCTTCTGATTGTTCATTTTCATAAGCTTCCACTATTGATTTTACGAAATCCTCTGGATGAAAATATGAGATATATTGACAGGCATCCGCTATGCTATCAATGATATCTTGTTCTGTAATTTTTGCCATTATTAAACCTTTTATTAAAATTTTGATTATTGTATCAGAATTTTTATTATGACATATTTATAATTCTCATATACTTTCCAATGATTATTATTTAAAAAGAAGTGTTACCTAGTGATACTTAATACTATTTTAAACATTATTTAATTACACTATTAAAAGAAAAAGGATTTATATGAAATATTTTACAAATTCAAAACCTATCATATATGTTACTACACTTTTATTTGCACTTAATGCTTTTGGTCTTTCCCAACTTGCAAAAGAAGGAAAAGTGTTATATGTAGAAGCTGATTGTATGAAATGTCATGGTATTTCACCTAAATATGATCCAAAAAACAAAAAAGCTACAGATTTTGAAAAAGTAAACTCATGGGTGCGACTTTGTGATTCACAACTAGAGATTGGTTGGTTTCCAGAAGAACAAGAAAGTGTTGCGCAATACCTTAATGAATCGTTTTATAAATATAAAATGAAATAACAATTCATCATCATACCACTAAATTGAACAAATATCTAAGATACCATTACATATTATATAGGAGAATATATTGAATATACACGAATACCAAGCAAAACAAATTTTTGCCAAATATGGTGTACCAGCACCTCGAGGATTTATAGCAAATACACCAGCACAAGCATTAAAAAATGCTCAAGAGTTGGGTGGAAAAGTTTGGGTAGTAAAAGCTCAAATTCACGCAGGTGGTAGAGGACTTGGCGGTGGAGTTAAAATAGTACACTCACTTTCAGATGTGAAAAAAGCAGCAACAGAGCTTTTAGGAATGACACTTGTTACACACCAAACAGGACCTGAGGGAAAACTTGTACGAAAAGTATATGTTGAAGAGGGTATAAAAATTGTTGATGAGTTGTACTTAAGTATAGTGCTAGATAGAGCTATTGAGATGCCAATTATTTTAGCCCTTAAAGAGGGTGGAGTAGATATCGAAACAGTTGCAGCTAAATCTCCTGAAAAAATTATCAAAATCCCTATTGACCCAGATTTTGGATACCAAGGATATCAAGGGAGAGAACTTGTATTTGCATTAGGTATCAAAGATAAAAGAGAACAATACAAACTTCAAAACTTTGTAAAAGCACTCTATAATCTTTATATAGAAAATGATGTTCAAATGGTAGAGATCAATCCACTTGTAAAAACAAAAACAGGAAGTTTTTTAGCACTTGATGCAAAACTTCAGTTTGATGATTCTGCAATGGCACGACACCCTGAGTTTGAAGAGATGAGAGATATTCACGAGGAAAATGCTGATGAGAGAGAAGCTAGTTTGTATGGTCTTTCATATATCTCTCTTGAGGGTGAAATTGGTTGTATGGTAAATGGTGCAGGTTTAGCTATGGGTACTATGGATACGATTAACTATATGGGTGGAAATCCAGCAAACTTTTTAGATGTTGGGGGAAATGCCAACCCTGAAGCAGTAGCAAAAGGTTTTGAAATCATTTTAAGAAACAAAAATGTCAAGGCTATATTTATCAATATTTTTGGTGGAATTGTAAGATGTGATAGAATCGCCAATGGTATCATTGAAGCTACTAAAACTGTAGAGGTAAATGTACCTGTGGTAGTAAGACTAGATGGAACAAATGCTATAGAAGCAGCAGATATATTACGACATGCAAATATAGACAATATCATTACAGCAACTGATTTGGCTGATGGTGCTAAAAAAGCAGTTGAAGCTGCAAATAACTCGCAAGGTAAAAAATAATGGCTATTTTAATAGATAAAAATACAAAAGTAATTGTTCAAGGATTTACAGGAAGAGAAGCAACTTTTCACTCACAACAATGTATCGATTATGGTACTCAAATTGTTGGTGGAGTTACACCAAATAAAGGTGGTCAAGTACATTTAGACTTACCTGTATTTAACATGGTTTCTGAAGCCGTCGAAGCAACAGGAGCAACTGCATCTATGATATTTGTTCCCCCTGCTTTTGTGTCTGATGCGATTATGGAAGCAGCTGTTGCTGGAATTAAGCTAGCTGTTATTATCACAGAAGGTTCTCCTACATTAGATATGCAAGCTGCAAAAGCGTGTGCAAATAAATATGGGATGATGATGATAGGACCAAACTGTCCAGGAATCATTAGTGCAGATCAATGTAAAATAGGAATTATGCCTGGAAATATTTTCAAAAAAGGAAGCGTTGGACTTATTTCAAAATCAGGAACTTTAACTTACGAGGGTGCAAACCAAGTATGCAATGAAGGTTTTGGAATCACAACTGCTGTTGGTATTGGTGGAGATCCTATTATTGGGTTATCATTTAAACAACTATTACAGATGTTTGAAGAAGATAAAGATACAAAAGCTATTGTGATGATTGGTGAAATTGGTGGAGATTTAGAGATACAAGCTGCTAAATATATTAAAGATAACATCAAAAAACCAATTGTAGCTTTTATTGCTGGACAAACTGCACCTGAAGGGAAAAGAATGGGTCATGCAGGAGCAATTATTTCAGGTACAACAGGAACAGCAAAAGAGAAAATGGAAGCTTTAAGTGAAGCTGGTGTAACTGTTGTTGCAACCCCTGCTCTTATTGGAAAAGCTGTTAAAGAAGTTTTAACAAAATAATAGATACAAATAGAAAATAAAATGTTTATAGTTTGGATAATTGGAATTTTAGCAGTTCTTATAGTGATTGCAGTATTAATAAATATACTGAAAAACTGGAACTCTTTGATGAACTATAAAGATTTATTTTCTTTTTTGATTATTGGTATTATTACACTATCTATATTTTTTTATTTCATTAATTTTGATAATTTTATTAAACTTTTTGTATATGGAATACTTTTTATAAGTTCCTTATTTTATGGGGCTTTTAAAACAAAAAAAAGGTAGTATTGTAGAATAATTGTAATCAAATATTACTACAATAACTTATATAAATTTATAAAAGAGGCTATTATGGAAACCGCATTTAGAATAGAGAAAGATTTTTTAGGTGAGATGAACATAGATGTTCATGCTTATTATGGAATTCAAACATTACGAGCTAAAAACAATTTTGATATTACACATACAAATATCTCATTATTTCCAAGTTTTATTACATCTTTAGCAAAAGTGAAAAAAGCGTGTGCTCTTACTAACTATGAACTTGAAGATTTAACTTTAGAACAAAAAGATGCTATTGTTCAAGCTTGTGATGAGATTATAGATGGAAAACTCCATGAACAATTTATAGTTGACCCTATTCAAGGTGGAGCTGGAACTTCTACAAATATGAATGCAAATGAAGTAATTGCAAATAGAGCTTTAGAGATTTTAGGTCATCCACGAGCTGCTTATAATATAATACACCCAAACAATCATGTGAATATGTCACAAAGTACAAACGATGCTTATCCAACAGCAATTAAGATAACACTTCAAGATCTTATTTATAAACTCAAAGAATCATTACGATATTTAAGAGATGCTTACAATGAGAAAGCTGAAGAGTTCAAAGATGTACTAAAAATGGGAAGAACTCAACTACAAGATGCTGTACCAATGACTCTAGGACAAGAGTTTAAAACCTATGCTATTATGGTTGATACAGATATTTATAGGCTAAGAGAAGCTCAAGAACTTTTAAAATCAGTAAACTTAGGGGCAACTGCTATTGGAACTGGTATCAATACAAAAGAGCATTATAGAAAGCTTGTTATTAAAAATCTACGAAAAGTTACAGGTGTTGACTTTGATAATACTGGAGATTTAATTGAAGCTACACAAGATACAGGTGTTTTTGTACACTTATCTGGACTTTTGAAAAGGGTTGTTATCAAAATGTCAAAAGTTTCAAATGATTTAAGACTTTTAAGCTCAGGACCTCGTGCTGGATTTAATGAGATAAATCTACCTCCATTACAACCTGGTTCTTCAATTATGCCGGGGAAAGTAAATCCTGTCATTCCTGAAGTTGTAAATCAAGTTGCTTTTGATGTTATTGGTGCTGATGCATCTATCTCTATGGCTTGTGAAGGGGGACAATTACAGCTAAATGTTTTTGAACCTCTAATAGCATATAAACTATTTACCTCTATTAATATGATGCGAAGATCATTTTATGCACTTGCTGATAAATGTGTGAAAGGGATCACCGCAAATGAAGATGTTTGTATGGAAAATGTTTTAAACTCTATTACCATTATCACATACTTAAATCCTATTTTAGGATATGAAGTTTGTTCTTCTATCGCAAAAGAAGCATTAGCAAGTAATAAAAGAGTATACGATTTAGTTTTGGAGAAAGAGTTACTTTCTCAAGAAGAGTTAGATAACTTTCTTTTACCAAAAAATATGTTAAAGGTAAAGATGTAAGGAAAGATCACAAATAAAAATACTAACTTAACATTTTTATTTGTTGATATTTTAGATACAGCACTTTAGTAAAATTGATGATATCCTCTTTTGTGATATCATCTATAAAAGATAAACTTATTGCTGTTCTACTCATCTCTTCTGCATATCCCATCTCTTGTATAATCCGTGATGGTTTTGAAAGTCCCAAAGAACACCCCTCACCATTGCTAATATAAATTTTACTTAATGCCATTGTTCGAATAAGCTCTCTTGCTTTTATCCCTTTGAGTCCAAAATGTAGAGAGTTTGGTAAGGTTTTCTGTTTATCTACAAAAAGATGAATATCTTCACTAAAGAGTTTACACAACTCCTCTATCAAAATATTTTTTACTTGACAATTTCCTTTTTGTTTTTCCAATCCTAAAAAACACATTTTTAATGCAATAGTATCAATTTGTCCAATTGGTAGTAAATCAAACATATCATCATTAAATAACAAAACTCCAGAAACATTAAAACCGTTAAGCTTATAATTGTCAAAATATACACTATTGCTTTGATCACTTCTATGGGCTGTTCCATTTGAAATAATTTTTGCTTTTGTAAATTTTTGAATTCTTTCTAGGTCTATTTGTAAAAAAGTGTCCATCACATAAGAAGATAAAAACAAGAAATCTATATCTTGATTTTTTAGATCATATAAATTTATTGTTCCATCTTTATTTAATCGTACCCATTGTATCTCAAATCCTAAAGACTCGTACATTTTAGCACCATCAATCAAAAATTGTGTTTCACCAACACTTACAGCTATTTTTCCTTTTAACTCCAAAAGTAAACCTAAAAATCCCTCTTTTGAAAAAGAAAAAGTTTTCAAACATTTATAATGAAATTTAGAATAATATTGTAAGCACAAATCGTCAAAACTTTTATTTGATTTTAATGCACTCACACTATATTTATTTGAAATTTCTAAATCATTTGACTTCGAATATTGTAAAGAATTTAATTTTAACATATTATGATATTCTACCTGAATGGGTATAAACATTCATTTTTGAATTTCTAGCAAATCCTATCAGTGTTACGCCATGCTCATTAGCTGACCTAATCCCTTGAAATGTAACTGCTGCCTTTGACACAACAATTGGTATCTTGTGCATAACACACTTTACAACCATCTCCATAGATAATCTTCCACTTGCATATAAGATAGATCTTTTTATATCTTTTTTATCAAGAAATGCCCGACCAACAACTTTATCTATTGCATTATGTCTACCTATATCTTCTGCTATATAAATTGTTCCATCTTCTAAAACTAGTTCCGCTTTATGTACACAACCTGTGTTGTCAAACAATGCACTTGGAGAATTAAAATCTTTCATATACTTTAATATATCTTGAGCTTTAACAGTATAATCTGTATTGATAAACGAACAATCAAATATTTTTTCTGCATTTCCAGTCACACCAATACAGCAACCTGAAGTAAGGGTTTTTTCTTTAAAAAGATTTGCAAATCCCTCTTTACTTACTGTAGCATTAACACGAACTTTTAAACCATCTTCATCTATTTTTATCGATTTTATATCATCATAAGTAGTAATAACCGCTTCACTTAATAAAAACCCAACTATATGGGCATCTTGGTATTGTGCAATACTCATAACAGATAAAAACTTTTTACCATTTAAATAAAATTCTATTTTATCTTCTTTGATAACATAATCTTCTAGTATATCACTCCCACCATCATAAACTTTTTCGATGATAATCTCTTTACAAAATTTATCAACTTCATTATGAGAAGGAGAGAAGTTTTCACTTCTCATAGGCTTTGTCATCCTATTTCCCTTTTTTATTTTCTATATCAGCTAATACATCTGGTGCTAACTGCTCTAAATGTTCTCTTGGGTATTTTCCTGTTATTAAACCTTGAAAGTTTCCTTTTACTGAAACTAAAACAGAATATACAAAATCCATTAAAAAAAACATTATTAAAACACTTGCCCCAAAATGAGTATAAAGTAATAATCTTTTAAATTGTATAAATTGACCATGTGTAAATGCATCTGGATGTAAAAACCAAATAATAATACCACTTGTTAATAACCCTGCACCCATCATCACAAAAACTATATAAATAATTCGCTTCATAGGTTTATATTTTCCAGGTAACACAATCTTTTTTATTGCGCTATTGTTAAATAATATTTTAGCATCTTTAAATGCAATTATACTTAAAAGTAACCAAAACGGTAACCAAACAATACCTGTGATTTCATGCATACTTCGTAAAAAGTAAGGTAAATCACCACCGCCTGAACGCAGAGCCCAAGTGATGTTAAATCCAGTTATTATAAGAGTAATGATTATTAAAACATTAAACCATATAACAAGTCGATGAAATAAAGAAAATACTTGAACTTGATCATTAGGATTTGTAACAGTTGCAGTTTTTCTTCCATAAATTGTATACATTACACAAAAAATAGCAATTTCAGCAACAAAAACCCACCAAATAAACTCTTGTCTTTCGTTACTTGCTCGTATAATCTCAGGTGCTATTGCTTCATAGTTTTGTCCAAAAGCAGTATCAACCATCAACTTATATGTAGATGTTGAAGGAGTAACAACTCCATCAACACCTCCACCTGTCAACATATCAAAAGTAAATTTTAGAAGATATGCCCAATCAAAAATCATCATATATTGAACAAAAATAAAACCAACAACACCTAACCCACCTAGGGTTAGTATATATGCTTTATTTCTAGTATAAAACGAATTATTGTTTTCCATCATTATCTCCTACCATCCCATAGATTCAGTAGCAATACCTTTTCCTTTTGTAGTAGCTCTATATGTTTTAATTAAAGCTACTTCATCAGCATCTCCAACAAGTAAAGCTTTTGTTGAACACATAGAAGCACACATTGGAACTTTTCCTTCAGAGATTCTATTTTGTCCGTATTTTTCGAACTCTTCATGAGAATTTGTTTCTTCAGGACCACCTGCACACATTGTACATTTATCCATTTTTCCTTTAGTTCCAAATGCTCCATCTTGTGGAAACTGTGGCGCTCCAAATGGACAAGCAAAAAGACAATACCCACATCCGATACATACATCTTTATCGTGAAGTACTATCCCATCTGCTCTTATATAAAAACAATCTGTTGGACACACTTGTTGGCATGGCGCATCTGCACAATGCATACACGCCATAGAAACTGAAATCTCTTTTCCAACAACACCTTCGTTTACTGTAACAACTTTTCTTCTATTTACACCAACTGGAACTTCATGTGCCTCTTTACAAGCTACAACACAACCATTACAATCGATACATAGGTTTTCATCACAATAGAACTTCATTCTTGCAAAATCTGGTTTATTACTCATCATATTCTCCTATGCTCTTTCTAATCGTACCAAAGAACATTTTGTCTCTGGACAAGAAGTCTGTTGGTCATAACCATAACTTGTAACTTGATTTGAACTCTCACCAAAACTATGAGGTGCAGTTCCTTCTGGATATTTACTTTCTAAGCTTTCTCCACTCCAAACTCCTGAGAAGTTTTGTGGTAAAAATACAGAATTTTCATCTACTCGTAAAGAGTGCTTACATTTGATTTTAATTTTCCCTTCACCTGTTCCATAAACCCACATCATCTCGTTATCTTTGATACCAAGTTTTGCAGCTAAATTTGGATGAACCTCACCATACATCTCTCCAGATAACTCTGCAAGATATTTAGAAGCTCGTGTTTCTGTTCCTGTTCCCATATGCTCAACAATTCTTCCTGAAACAATATTTACAGGATAATCTTTTACCCAAACTTGTTTATTTTGTTCAGATTCATATCGTACATTTGTTCTGTAGTGATTTTTCTGATCCTTAGTCGCAGGATATCTTTTCACTAAATCAGGTCTAAATGAATGTAATGGCTCTCTATGTTTAGGAATTTGGTCAATAAAATTCCATACAATAGTTCTAGCTCGTGCATTTCCATAAGGAGCAAGTCCAGCAGCTAGTGCTTTATCAACTAAGATACCACTATCATCAGTTTTCCAGTTTTTACCCTCAACTGCTTTTTTCTCAGCAGGTGTTAAAGTTGTACCTGTAAGCTCTTCAATATTTTTTGAAGTAACTTCAGCATATCCACCATCGATTTTAGAACCAACAGGTGCACTACCTTTAGCAGAAAGTAAATCAGACCCATTTCGTTCTGTTCCAAATCTTGCTCTAAATCCCATACCACCTTGTGATACTGGTAAATTCAGATTGTATAAAACAGGACTTCCTGGATGTGTTTCATTCCAACATGGCCATGGTAATCCATAGTACTCTTTTTGAGTAACACCTTTACCTTTTAATGACACAGAATCAAACAGATGCCAATTTGCTGTATGTTTTTTAATTCTTTCAGCAGTTCTACCTCGATATCCAATAGTTTTTAAACTTCTTGCAATCTCGTTTGTAGCATCTTCTGGCCAAGTAAACTTATCACCTTTACCCATACCTGCAATATACTCATCATAAAAACCTAGTCTTTTTGCAAAATCAAATAATATCTCATGATCTGCTCTTGACTCATATAAAGGCTCTACAACTTTTGAACGCCATTGTGCACTTCTTGCTGTGTTTACAACTGTACCACTTGTTTCAACTTGTGAAGCAGCTGGTAATAAAAACATATTATCACTTCTGTTTGTAATAACGGCAGCATCATTTACATAAGGGTCTATAAATACAACCATATCAAGTTTGTCTAAAGCCTCTTTAACCTTATGTGTTTGTGTAATAGTTGAAATACCATTTCCTATACACACAATTGCTTTTAAAGGTGTATCTGCATTATTTTTTGCATTTTCTTTATCTAAAACTCCATGAATCCAAAGACCTAAACTAAATCCTTTTGCTTCCATCATAGCTTTAGAGGTAAATCTTCCTTTTAACCATTCATAATCAACATTCCACTGTTTTGCAAAATATTTCCATGAACCCTCTTTTAGTCCATAATAACCTGGTAATGTATCTGCCAAACATCCTAAATCTGTAGATGATTGTACATTATCATGTCCTCTTAAAATATTACATCCACCACCAACTTTACCCATGTTTCCTAGTGTAAGTTGTAAAATTGAACCTAATCTTGTATTAGACGAACCGATTGAATGTTGTGTCCAACCTTGATTCCAAATAAGACATCCTGGTTCTGCTGTTGCAAATGCTGTTGTTGCCTGAATTAATAACTCTTTAGGACAACCTGTTACATCTTCAACATGTTCTGGTGTATATTCTTCACACTCTTTAAAGATATCTTCCATCCCATATACTCTATCGGCAATAAATGATTTATCAACCCAGTTATTCTCTCGAATAAGTCGAATCATTCCGTATAAAAATGCAATATCAGTACCTGTTCTAATTCTACAGTATACATCACTTTTTGCTGCTGTTTTTGTATATCGTGGATCAATAACAATAATTTTTGCTCCATTTTGCTCTTTAGCTTTTAAAATATGCTGCATTGCAATTGGATGGTTAGAAGCAGGATTTGCTCCAAAAATAATAATCGCTTTTGAGTTTTGCATGTCACCTATATGATTTGTCATAGCTCCATAACCCCATGTATTTGCCACACCGGCAACTGTTGGACTATGTCAAATTCTAGCTTGGTGATCTATGTTGTTTGTTCCAAACATAGCTGCAAATTTTCTAATATAGAAAGCTTGCTCATTACTTACTTTAGCTGATCCTATAAATTGTACTGCATCTGGACCAAATTTTTCTCTAAGTTCAGAAAGTTTATTACTTACCTTAGACATTGCATCGTCCCAGTTTAATCTATTCCATTTCCCATTTGCTTTTTCAATAGGATATTTTAATCGATTTGTACCTCTTACTTTATCAATCATATCTGCACCTTTACAACAGTGCCCTCCATGACTAATAGGGTGATCTTGTGCTACTTCTTGTCTTACCCATACACCGTTGTGTACTTCAGCAATAACACCACATCCAACAGAACAGTGAGTACATATAGTTTTAATCAGTTTTGAACCAGGAAATGGATTTTTAATCTCTTCTTCGGTCGCACTTCTTAATACTTTTGTACTACTTGCTACGGCAGATGTCGCTGTTACAGCTGTTGCAAGAGAAGCCATTTTTAGAAAACTTCTTCTTCCAAAACTTTTTAACAGTTTCATATCTTTCTCCTTTTATTTATTTTGCAGCTTTGTAAAATTCATTCCAAGCTTGTGTTTTATTATATAAAATCTCTTTTTTGTTAGATGAACCTGTAACGACTCCGTTACCTGTGTTATCAACATGTCCGCGATGTTCATCTTCAGTGCTAGCTGCAACTGCTACAACAGAACCCGCTAATACTGTAGTTGCAATACCTGCTCTTTTTAAAAAAGACCGTCTTGCTTCTAATTCTTCAGCCATCTTAACTCCTTTATTATATTAGGGTGAAAGCCCCCTTAAAAATTCTAGTAAACTCTTAAGGCAACTTTCACCACACTTTTTAGTTAATATTTAAATATTTTCTTTCCATACTTAAAAAATCACCTAAAATCACAGCTATCAAAGAATAGATTTTTGTATCACTTGCCAATAACTTGGCATACAATTTTTCAAAATGTAAATTGATTACTCTTTTAAATAATTCTTTTTGTAAGTCATCTTTGATATTTCCATTATTTTGTTCAGTTATTAAATATGAAGAGAGAGTAAATAGAAACCCAAAGTTATCTTCTGGTGCTTTAAATAGTGTTTCATCTTTTCGTATAGTTGTTTTTGCTAAAATACTTTTTACAGTAAGAAGCATAGAACCATATTCTCTTTCTTCATGATACCATGAAGCGCTCAGTGAGATTCCATTTCCAAAAGGGATTAAAAATAATTTTTCATATTCCTCATATAAATCATTGTTTGAGTTATCTTTTATAAGTGCAATTATCTGTTTTGTTATCTCCCCTACTTCATCATCAAAAGGGTTTTCGGCTAATTGTTCTAAACTACTTAACAGTATTTTTTTATCTTTTTTTACATGTTCTTCTATAAATAACAGTGCTAAAATATTATATATAAATGCTCTTGCACTGTTGATACTTTTATTATCCATTTAATAATCCTTGTTTTATCATAAGTTTTGCTTTACAATTTTCACAACAATAAAGTGTTCTTTGTTTTACTGGATCTGATGCAAAAACAGGTCCTAATATATTTGCAATTTTTTCAACTGCTTTAGTAGTAGCGAACTCCACTCCACACTCAACACAAGCAAACAGTGTATCTTTTGCTAGTACCTGTTCTTTGAACCAAGTAGGATTGAGCTCTATTTCATCTCTTTTGATTGTTAAACAATCTTTTTCAGGACATGAGCTTTCACAATAACCACATGATGTACATAAACTTGGATTGATTCGTAAAGTATTATCTTTCGGATCTGCAATAAGTGCATCTACATTACAAGCACCTACACAAGATAAACATAAAGTACAATTTGACTCATTTACTTCAACTTTTGAATAGTGAATATGTTCACCTGTTTTTACTGTACCTAAGTCATCATCACCAACTAAATGTTGTAGTCTAAATGAAAAAGTTTCTCTTTTTCTTTGATTTCTTTGATTTGAATTAAATTTTGAGTTTTCTATAAAAGAAACCTCGGTGATACAGGCTTCTAACTCTTCTTGATTTGAAGCTACTAAAATAGCATTCTTATGATATTTTTTTTGATAAATGGCATTTAATATATCAATAGCATCACTCGTACCTTTTGATAAAAAATCACTATAAAAAATAACTTGAGAACCTGACATTTGAGTAAGTGTAATAAACGAAGCTTCATCTAAAAACTTTTCACCCTCAATACATAAAGGTAATACATTCTCTTTCAAATCAACATTTAAATTCTCTATATCCATTTTTGATGGTATGATTAATGGATGTCTGTCATTATAGAAATAACTTATTTCATAAATTGAGTCTTTATTTAACAAAGCATAATCAATAGCAGCTGTCGGACAAACGCTCACGCAACCACCACAACCTAAACAGTCAATATCTGAAAATACTAAATGTTTCAATTCATCGTTTTTAGTTATTGCTGTCGTAGGACAAACCTCTTCACACTTTGAACAAATCTCTTCTCTTCTTTCATGATACTGACATGATGTTGTACTGTAAGTGATATATTTTTTATAATTATACTCAAGAATATTTGCTCTTAAAACTTCTAGTGTTTTTTCTATACTCGATAGATTTGGGTCAATTGTACCACTTTGTTCATAGCCCATCTCTTTTGCATCAAACCATACAATCTGATCTACTTGTAAAAGAACCTCTTTGTCTGTCGACTGAACTAGAACACTCAAGTTTCCAATATGTCCAGAAATTTTTAGAATTTTATCTTCCGTTGTATCGTATAAATCAAACTCATCAGACTCTGTATGTGAGATAAATTCTGAGACTTTCTCTTTTGGAGCTATAATTAGTATCTTATTTTCTATATTTGCAGAATATTCCATATCTTCTGTATTGTCATATTGTGTTGCACACATCTCATATAACAGGGGAAGAGTTTTTATCATTGTTGGCAAAGAATCTTTACTATTTCTAATATAAAAATCAATCTCTTTAGCTGTAACTTCACTGTTTGTCTCTGAACTATTTGATATGAGAAAATTAGAGGAGCTGATTTCTTCTTTATTTGTAGCTATCAAAACAGATTCATCTATAGGAAAATCAATTCCTGAGGGATTATAATAAACAAAATCTTGCATCTGTTTCCTTTTGGTAAAATTTATTTTACCAATTTTATAATTATAAATCTTTCTTATCGCTTAAGTAGTAAATTTTATTTTATTCTATAGCTTATTTAGGTAAAATTACCTATGAAAAAGCTAATTCTACTTATCATCATCTTTCTTTGTATTCTCATTTTTATCTTTCAAGAAAAAAAGTTTGAGGGAGACACTATATTTATTGGTAGTTCACTACCTGAAACAGGAACTATGAAAGAATATGGAAAGGCTGTAAAAGATGGCGCAAATGCCTACTTTAATTATGTCAATCAGAACAATCTTTTAGAAGATAAAAAAATTGAATTTATAACCTATGATGATAAATACGAACCAAGACTCACCATTTTAAACACAAAAAAACTCTTAAAAAATGAAAAAATTTTTACTTTATATGGTTTAGTAGGAACACCAACGGTAAAAAATATATTACCTATAGTAAACCAAACAGATATTCCTCTTATCTCTACATTTAGCGGAGCAAGTTTTTTACGAAATTGTACAAACCCACATATTGTTAACTTTAGAAACTCTTATAAAGATGAGATACAATCTCATATAAAATACCTTTATGAAAAAAAAGGTTTTACTAAAATTGCAGTATTTTACCAAAATGATGAATATGGTGAAGATGGTTATGTCTCTGTAGTAAAAATATTAAAACAGTACAATCTAACTCCTGTTGGGGAAGGAAGCTATAAAAGAAATACACTTTCTATTAGACATGCATTTAACTCCATCAAAGATGCAAATCCTGAAGCAATTATAATGATAGGCGCAAATAAAGCAAATACCCTTTTTATCAAAAAAGCAAAACAACACAAAAACTTCAATAATACCCTTTTTTCAAATATCTCATTTGGAGATGCAACCGAAATGATCAAGAACCTAAATGGAGAAGGTAGAAATATAATTTTTTCGCAAATTGTACCAAACTACCAAAATAGTGATTTACCAATAATAAAAGAGTATCAAAATATTTTAAAACAATATGATAAAAATCTACAAACTGGTTTTATCTCTTTAGAAGCGTATCTAAGTGCTAAACTACTAGTAAAAGCAATTCAAAATATAAAAGGTCCGATTACTCGTGCAAAATTTGTTGCAAATATTAAAAAACTGCCAAAAAAATATTTGGACAAAATATATCTATTCCAATATCATAATCAAGAATTTAAAGAGATCATTCAATGAAGCTACAGAAATTATTAAATTATTTAGATACCCTCAATTTTGAATTAAAAACAAAATTTTTGATTTTTATTATAAGTGCTGGTATGTTTACAATTATGATATTGTCTTTAATTTCTACTTTTTCAATTAAATATGATTTTGATAAACTTTTTGAAAAAAGAACATCACTATTTGTAAAACTAGAAGATATCAAAGATGCTTATAAAGTCAATATCCAAGACACTTTAATTGAAATAGAGAATAAAAGTATCACTTTCAATGAGTCTAAAGAGGTACTGATATTAGGGGAGCAACTTATTTATGAGAATTGGACCGAATACAAAAAAGTTACAATAGATAAAGAGATACCTCTTTTTTATGTAAGTGATTTTATCAAAAAGTTTTTATCTAAAAATGTTGGATATAGGAAAGATCAAATACTCAAAACAAACATCATTCAAAATATTGATAAAAAAATGGCACTTATCAATAATATTTTGACAAATATAAAGCACTCACAAAATAAAGAAAATTTTTCACAACTCTATTTGGAGATAAATGCTATTAATATTTATATTACTAGTTTGATCAACTATGATTTATCATTAGCAATAAATGAAAAAAGAGATACTCAAAATGTTTTTAACATTATTATTATTATCTCTGTTATCTCTATTATATTAGTTTTTCTATTTTCAATTATTCTGTCTATTCTGCTTATAAATAATTTTAAAGCACTTCACAATGATTTGGAACTCAATGTACAAAAGAAAACAAAAGAGCTGAAAGAACTCAACCGTTCTCTTGAAAAAAGAATTCTTCAAGTTGTAAAAAACAATAGAAAAAAAGATATTATTATGTTCCAACAAGCACGATTTGCTTCTTTAGGTGAGATGCTTAATAACATCGCACATCAATGGAGACAACCTTTAGGTTCTATTTCTATGATTGTGCAAAGTTTTCAGACGAAAAATTCTTTAGGAAAACTAACTGATAAATATATAGAAGAAAAAACAGAAGATGCTCTGCTTCTAGCTCATAATATGTCAAATACCTTAGATGATTTCAAAAATTTTTTTTCACCAGATAAAACAAAAGAAGAATTTTATATCATTGATTGTATTAAACACGCATTTGAATTATCAAAATATATTTTAGAAAAAGAGAATATCCAATTTAAAATCGAATATAGTAAAGATATCAAAACACACAATTTCTATAATGAACTCTCACATGTATTTCTCAATCTTATAACAAATTCAAAAGATGCTTTATCTACAAATGTGGCTAATAATGATAAAATCATAAAAGTAATAGTAAGAGAATATAAAGGTTATATTCATATTAATTTTATCGATAATGGTGGTGGAATTCCTCTTGGAATCGCTCCTAAAATTTTTGAACCCTACTACACCACAAAATACAAAAGTGCAGGTACAGGAATAGGACTTTATATGTCAAAACAAATTGTTGAAAAACATATGGATGGTTCTATTATTCAAAAGAATTTTCCACATAAAATTAATAAAAAAGAAACTTTTGAGTGTAGTTTATTTACTATAAAAATTCCAATCAATAACATAAAGGAGATTGATGCAAACTAAAAATCTGGATATATTAAATCAGTTCAATATACTTTATTTAGAAGATGATGAAGATCTATTAAGACATACAACTGATATCTTAGAAGATTTTGTCAATACAATTTATTCCGTAAAAACTTCAAAAGAAGCTTTGAATGTACTTTTGAACAATAAAATAGATATAATCATTTCAGATATTTTACTCAAAGATGAAAATGGAATAGATTTTCTCAAACTGATTCAAAATGAACACCATATTAACATTCCAACTATTCTTACTACAGCACATACAGATACAAAATATCTCTTAGATGCTATTAAGTTAAAAGTTGAAAACTATATTATAAAACCTATCAAAATCAAAGAGTTACTTGATAATTTACACGATGTACTTTTACCACAAGTACAAAAAAAAGAGCTCAAACGAAATGAAAATATAATCAAAACAATTTCACATATCACAGATAGTAAACAAGTTGAAATTGTGAAACTCATTATTAATAACTTAGATAACAACAATATATATGAAGGTTCATACACAGACATTATGAATGAAGTAAATATCTCAAAACCAACACTAATCAAACTTTTTAAAGAGTTAGCAAGTAAAGATATTTTAGTAAAAACCCAACATAAAACATATAGATTTAACGAAGAAGCGTTAAGTACGATATAATACCAATTAAGATTACAATACAAGGAAAAAATTTGAAATTTGACATCACCAAAATAGCAAATGCTATACTTTTTATGCTAGACAGTAAAGTAATAAATCTAAACGATAAAAAACTTTGTGCATTATTATTTATCATTGAATATAACCATCTACAAACTTATGAAGAAAAAGTATTTGGAGAAACATTCATAAAAGGTAAAAGAGCACCAGAACCAGAAATAATGGGGGATATTTTTAATATTATTGCAAATAATATTGACTTAGAAGATGATGATGAGCGATTATATATTATCACTGAATTATTAGACTTTTTAGATATCGAAATCTTAGAAAAAGAAAAATTCAATGAACTTAATTTCATAAAAATGGAAGAGGAATATGATCCATCTCTGTTCTCAAAAAAAGAAAAAAAGACAATAGAAAGTGTTGTTGAAAAATATAAAAATGAAACTCCACGACAAGTAGCAAATGCAACTTTTGCAAAAGAAAAAGTTAGATCTACACCACTTGGAGAGATGATAATTTAATCTTTTTTATCTAGTATTATACCTGTATAAGAAGTACTCTTAATAGCTTTTAAGATCTCTTCTGTACTTGTTTTTGATTCATCAAAATCAACTTTGGCTATCTTCGTGTTCAATCGCACTTTCACACTTTTAACACCATCTACTTTTTGAACCACTTTTTTTATCATCGTTGTACACAAAGGACAATGCATTTTTTGTATTTTTATATTTATCTCTTTTGATAAAAGTGAAGAAAAACACAAGCCTAATAGTATTAATTTTTTCATAAGTTACTCCACAAAATAGACTGAAAATTCAGGATAAAAAAGTAACATTCCAATAATTAAAGGGAATGATACACCTAAGATATATGTTTTAATATCCACTTTTTTTTCACATTCACACGAAATCATTTTTTTTCTTTTTATAAAATATAAAACCAATAATACTAGTGAAAGAAGAGCAAGAGGGATTCTTAAAAATTCAAGTTCTTGTAAAAAAGAGAGTGAGCCAACTGAGATACCAAAAAATAAAAATAAAAAAGCTGGTAAACAGCAAGAGGTCGAAAGAACAGCTGTAAATACAGCTGTTAAAAATAAATTTATATTTTTCATAATCTTTCTTGAGAAGTGTAGCTGTATTTAAATGTTGAAGCATCATAATAATCTACCACTTCATCATCTAATTCAGCATAAGGATATCCTAACATATTAAGAGGATATTGGGTAGGTTTAGGATTTAAAATAAAATCTCTAGCATAATTAAATGCAACCCAGTTCATCTCCCAATTTCCAAAGAAGTATTTTTTCAAATCTTGGATTTTTTTATCATTGATATCTCTTTTTTCTTGTTTCATTACTTTTGTAACATCAGCAGGATCAGCAGGCACCCAACCTATTCCATCTATATAAAACTCTGCTCTACAGTGTTGTCCACCAGTAATTTTAGCAAAACCTTTTTCATCTGATTTTCCACACGATTTAGATATCTTTGAAGCACCTGCTCTTATACCAAAAACTTCTCTAGCTGGTATGCCAGAGTTTCGTAAAAGTGCTACAAATATAGAACTTACATCTGTACATTTTCCACCAAAAAGTTTCTCTTCAATAATTGCAGTTGCATCACCAACACCACACCCTATAACAGCTTCATCTCTATACATATGAGATACTGTCCAGTCAAAAATAGCTTGTGCTTTTTCAAGCTGAGTTTTTGCATCTTTTGTTATATCTTTTGCAAAATCTCCAATAAGTTTTGACACAGGTGTATGTGTAGTACCTTCCAAAAATTTTGCAACATCTTTTGGATAGTTTGTACTATTTGTTGCAAGTGCTAAGTTTACACTTCGCTCACTCATAATGATGTCAAATTTTAGACTCAATTTTCGTGATTTTGTCCCTTTTGCCCATGTTGCGTATAAGACTTTTGTGCCATAAGGATTGTCATTTGAGATATATGCTTCTGTAAAATCACCATCATAAGATAGTTTCATCACATGTTGATAGTCACTTTCCAATGGAAGTGGTATCCATAGTTTTGCAACTTTGTCATTTGATTCAAGATTGAAATTATTTTCAACAGAAAAGATTCGAGGTTTTGATGTGATACCAAAACGATTTGTATTTGTACTTCCAAATAATATGTTTGGAGTAACAACCAGAGAACTTGCAAGCAGTGTTGCACCTTTTAAGAATAATCTTCTTTTCATGATATTTACCTTTATTTTGTTCTTAAGGGAACCCCTTACAAAAAGGTAAAGCAATTTTTATATACTTCACTTATACCATAACCTATGGTCTTGAACATTGATGATGAAATAATAATATTTTATTAGTAAAACTTATCTTAAAATGGTAAATTTTTTTTTACTATTTTATATATTTAGCTATATTTAGTTTAATTAAAAGTAAACTATTATTTACATTTTTAAAAATATTTTTTATTTATCATATTTTAGATAGAATCCTTTATCAAATAAGAAAGGAGATAAATGAACAATCAGTACAAACTAACAAAATTCGTACAAGCAGCTGGTTGAGCGGCAAAAATGGGTCCGGAGGATCTCAAACAAACAATTTGCAACTTAACACCAACAGATAAAAATGTACTTGTAGGATTTGAGAACAGTGAAGACGCTGCAGTATTTCAAATAAATGAAAACGAAGCATTAGTTCAGACACTTGATTTTATCACTCCTGTGGTTGATGATCCATTTATATATGGAAAAATAGCTGCTGCAAACTCACTTTCAGATGTATTTGCGATGGGTGCAGAAGTAAAAACAGCTATGAATATAGTGGGCTTCGATGCGACAAATTTTCCAAAAGATGTCTTAACAGAAATCATGCGTGGTGGAAATGAAAAGATAAAAGAGTGTGGTGGAGTTTTGATGGGTGGACACACTATCCAAACACCAGAGATGTACTATGGACTAAGTGTAACAGGGATGATACATCCAGATAAAATCCTTAAAAACAATGGTGGAAAAATAGGAGATATATTAATTCTAACAAAACCCATAGGATTAGGTGTATTAACAACTGCTATCAAAAACGATAAGTTAGATGAATCTGGGATAAAAGAGTCTATAAAAATTATGGAAACTTTAAATCACAAAACATCACAACTTCTATCAAAATACAGAGTTAATGCGTGTACAGATATCACTGGTTTTGGTCTTTTAGGTCATACTTTAGAGTCTACAAGAGAGGATATAACATATCTTTTAAATAGTGCAGATATACCTATCATGCCACAAGTAAAAGAGCTGTGTGAACAAAATGTAGTACCAGGTGGTAGTAAAAGAAATATGGCGTATCTTGAAGATAAAGTATCTTATGATACATCTATTTCGCCTACAATTAAACAGATTTTGTGTGATGCGCAAACATCAGGTGGATTACTTATCGCAATAGATAAAAATGATGCTAAAGAATATCTCAAAGAGATAGAAGAGTTATCTTTTGGATATGCTTCAATTATTGGGGAAATTATTCCTCGAAACATCGCTCCCATCATTGTACAATAATTTAAAAGGTAAATAATATTTTACCTTTTAAGTAAAATAACACATTATATTCGCTAAAATCAAGAAATTTAAAAGTAAGATTGTTAAAAATTTGTGAGGGTCAAAAATTATATTTTGGCGAGAAGGTGTAGGAATCGAACCTACCGAGGTCTTGTCAGCAAAACCTCCAATCAGGGTTGAAACCTGTGGTGTCCACCAGGATCACATACCCCCCACGAATTGATAAAATTTTACACTATTAATCTTCATATAAACTGAAAGGGTAAAAATGCTTTTACTAAAATCAATTCCGAAGGTGGATAAGTTTATCCAAAACAAAGCCTTTAACAAGATGTCTGTAAAACTAATAACTAAAATAGCAAAACAATTCATAGAGAAATTAAGAGTTGATATTTTGGAAAATAAAGTGACATCAATAGATGAAGAAAAGCTTATAAAGAATGTATTAACTCAATACAATACTATCACTACTCCATCATTACAAAAAGTGATAAATGCTACAGGTGTCATTGTACATACAAATCTTGGACGAAGTCTTATCTCCCCTACTTCATTTGACAAAGTTAAAAATATAGTAACTTCATATAACAACCTTGAATATGACCTAGAAAAAGGGAAACGAGGCGAGAGATACTCTCATATCTCCAAAGTAATTTGTGAACTTATAGGTTGTGAAGATGTTTTAATAGTAAATAACAATGCTAGTGCAGTTTTTTTGGTATTAAACACTTTTGCAAAAAATAAAGAAGCTGTAGTAAGTCGTGGAGAGTTAGTGGAAATTGGTGGTAGTTTTAGAGTACCTGATGTGATGGCTAGTAGTGGAGCAATTTTAAAAGAGATAGGTACTACAAATAAAACTCACCTAAAAGATTATAAAAATGCTTGTAACGAAAATACAGCTCTTTTGATGAAAGTGCATAAATCAAACTACTCTATTGAGGGTTTTACAAGTGAAGTTAGTCATGAAGATATCGTTAAGGCTGCAAAAGAAAATGATGTAATAGATTATTATGATATGGGTAGTGGTCATATGATTGATTTGCCATATAATCTTAACCAACATGAGCCAAGCGTTTTAGATATTATGAAATGTGACCCTAGTTTGATAAGTTTTTCTGGTGATAAACTTTTGGGTTCTATCCAAGCAGGAATCATAATAGGGAAGAAAAAATATATAGATGAGTTAAAGAAAAATCAACTCTTACGGATGCTGAGAGTTGATAAAATTACTTTAGCAATTTTAGAGGATACTGTCACATCATTACTCCTAGGTAATAATGAAGACATTCCAACTCTTAAAATGCTTTTTACGCCTCTAGTAGATTTAAAACAAAGAGCCAAAACTTTACAAAATAGTATAAAAGATATTTGTCAATCTGAAATACTAGAAACATCTACAGTTATAGGTGGAGGAACAACTCCAAATAAAAAAATACCCACTATAGCACTTTCTATAAAATTTACTAATTGTAAAGCAAATACAATAGAAAAACTCTTTAGAAAACATAATATTATTGGAAGAATTGAAAATGACAAGTTTATTTTAGATTTTAGAAGTATTCAAGAGTGTGAACTATCGCTTTTAGAAAAAACCATCATAAAGATTATCAATGACTAATTATATTATAGGAACTTGCGGACATATTGACCATGGTAAAACAGCTCTTATAAAAGCGTTAAATGGTTATGAGGGTGATAGTACAAATGAGGAAAAACAAAGAGGTATAACTATAGACTTATCTTTTTCAAATATGTCAAAAGATGATAAAAATGTCGCTTTTATTGATGTACCTGGTCATGAAAAGTTAGTGAAAAATATGATTGCAGGTGCTTTTTCATTTGATGTAATTATGATAGTTGTAAGTGCAAAAGAAAAAATCATGCCCCAAACTATTGAACATCTTGAGATATTGAATTTATTGGGGCTTAAAAAAGCTGTTGTTATCATCAGTAAAAAAGATTTAGTTACAGAAGAGGAACTCAAAACAAATACAAATGAGATAGTCTCTTTTATAAAAAACTATAACTTTGAAATTGTTTTACAAGAAGCTGTATCTATACATGATGAATCTTCAATATCCAATTTGAGAAATAAATTGTTTTTATTAGAAACAAGCAATAAAGAAAAA